>JAPLVQ010000125.1:2821-11964 GCA_026397035.1 Candidatus Iainarchaeum sp. | reverse complement strand
TCTTTTCGGCTGCTGAGCAGAGAAAAATGCTACTCCATCCTTAATGCCGTGACTCGCAAGCCCTTTCTTCTCAAGGCGCGCTAATATTTTATAAACCTTTGAAGAAGAAACACCCGCGCTAATGGCTAATTTACCGGTTTTTGTAGAACCGAGTTTGAGAAGAGCAAGGTACACCTTAACTTCCCCGTCAGTAAGCCCTATTTCCTTTAGCGAAGAGAAATCCATACATACACCCTGCTTTAGGACTATAAAAAACTGCCTTTTACGACCCCCTTAGGGGACAATAACATATAATAGGCAAAAACGAAGCATACTTCTTACGGTGAGCGAGTTAATTTAGTAACGTTAATCAATCACCAAAAAGGAGGGAAAATTATGAACTTGAAGAACAAAACAATTCTGCCAATAATTGCAATAGTAATAGTTGTTATTATAGCAGCAGTAATACTGCCCCCAGGAGCACAAACAAACGCAAAATTTGCACAAAACCTAACAAACGAAACAAACCACGTGAGAATGGGTTATATCCCACTAGTCCACGGATTGCCAGTATACCTAGCGATTGACAATAACTACTTCACAAAAGAAGGAATCGAAATAGAAATGATAAAATTTGAAGCGCCAAACCAATTAATTGACGCAATAATGCAGGACAAAATAGATTTTATCTCAACAAACGGAGCAAGCGGAATAGCGGCAGTTGCGGACAGCAAAAATCCTGGAAAACTAAAACTATTCGCACTCACAGGAGGCTCTTTTGAAAACCCAAATGAAGCACTCCTAGTCCCAATGAACAGCACAATAACTAAAATATCTGATTTGAAAGGAAAAAAACTAGGAATACTAGCAGGAACCATTCAATGGAGAACAATAGCGAGAGACATGCTAAACGAAGCTGGATTAGTGGCGGACAAAGATGTTACACTAGCAGAACTAGCCCCGGCAGTACAAGCCCAAGCGCTTGCAACAGGACAAGTTGACGCACTACTCGCGCTAGAACCAATAATTGCAATAGTAAAACAGAAAAATATTGGGAAAGAAATAGAACACGCGCCAATGGAGCATATAATTGCTAATCCATTCTATCCAGGATCAGGGATTATTAGCACAAGCTTTGCAGAGAAAAATCCAACAACTGCAAAAAAGTTTATTGAAGTAGTAAATAAAGCAACAAAAGAAATAGAAGCTAATCCGATAGAATCAAGAAAACACCTAAAGAACTGGACAGTACTAACAGACGAAATAATTGACATCGCGTACATCCCGACAATAAAAACCTGCAACGAAATAACCGCGCAGGATATTGAAGCACTCCAGAAATTCTACGACATCTTCACGGAATTCGGAGTAGTTGAAGGAAAATTGAGTGCAGAAGCAATTATGTACTGTAAGGCGGCATAAGCGAAAATTAGAAAATAACAAAAAAGCGAATCAAAGAAGAAGGAAAATTTTGGGGGTGATTTGAGATGAAAGGAAAAAATACAATTACAAATACTAAGCAGAAAAAGAAAGCAATTACAATAACAACGCTTAAAAAAGAATATGAAGGAAATAAAATCATCTCAAACATCTCACTTTCAATTAACCAAGGAGATATTGTTGCAATATTTGGACCGAACGGATGCGGAAAATCCACGCTCTTAAACATACTTTCAGGAATTGCAGAGAAGACTAGAGGAGAGATTAAGTTTGAGGAATTTGATAATAAAAAGTTCAGCTATGTTTTCCAGAATTACAGAGAATCGCTCTTACCTTGGAAAAACAATTATGAAAATATTGCTTTTCCGCTGAAGCTGCGCGGAGTGAGCGAACACGAAAAAAAAAAAAAAATAGGGGAAATGGAAGAAATATTTTCGTTCAAGGGAAATTTGAAACTCTACCCTTACCAGTTAAGCGGAGGACAACAACAAATCCTCGCATTCATGAGAGCGCTAGTAGTAGAGCCAAAACTATTATTCATTGACGAACCCTTCAGCGCGCTAGATTATGAAAATAACCTCCTCTTACGAAAACACTTACAAACCTATTACAAAAAATACAACCCTACAATACTCGCAATCACCCACGATATTGAAGAAGCAGTACATTTAGCAAACAAAATAGTGGTGCTCTCAAAAAAACCAAGCAAAGTTATAGAGGTAATTGAAAACAACGCTCCTTTTCCAAGAGAAGTATCCTTCTTGAACTCAAAGAAATTCGGAGAAATAAAAGCAAAAGTTTTAGAAGTGTTTTTGAGCGGGGCGAGAGAATGAAAAAAACCTTTGTTGTTGGAATAATTCTTTTGTTCGCTGTTTGGGGAGCAGTTACCCTCCTCCACCTTTATGATGCATTCTTCCTCCCAAACCCAATAGAAGTACTAACAGAACTAGGAAAATTACTTTTTAGCGGAGCGCTCAACGCGGACATTTACTTTACACTATTAAGATTAGGAGAAGCATTCGCTCTCGCAGCAATAATTGGAATACCAATAGGGCTGGCACTAGGAGCATCAACAAAAGCATTCGACTCAATGGAATTTTTAGTAGAATTTCTCCGCTCAATTCCTCCAATATCAATTTTCCCTCTATTTATGCTAATCTTCGGGATTGATGACACTTCAAAAGTAGCAGTGGCAGCATTTGGCGCAGCGCTAATAATAATATTTAACACCACTCACGGCGTAATGAACTCAAAAAAATCAAGAATAATTGCAGCAAAATTAATGGGTGCAACAAAAACCCAAATATTCAAAAAAATAATCTTTTGGGAATCCCTACCACAAACATTCATTGGGCTAAGAACCGGACTAAGCATGGCCCTAATTATAATTATAGTAACCGAAATGTTCATCGGAACCCAATTCGGGCTGGGAAGAAGAATAATTGACTTTCAATACATCTACAACGTGAAAGGTTTATTTGGAGTCATAATTTTGACAGGAATAATAGGATACGCAATAAATATGGTATTCGCTTTTGTTGAGAAAAGAGTAATACACTGGAACGGGAAATGAATCATTAACGCCTGCGCTTATGCCCCGCATGAATTATATCATTTGGATATCCTTTTTCCCTTTTATGTCTGGACCCAAGTTGTTTTTCAACTTTTTTGGCAATACAAACTTTGGCAATCTTCACAAGCTTTATTCTGGAATTTAATCTTTCCAGTTTTTGCTCGGCCTCAACAAGCGAGATGGCTCTTTTGGCAAGAGCCGAGCGAATCGCCTCTTCTTGCCTCTGTTTTGTGACTCCCAAATACCGTGCAAAAGGGGCTGTTGGAATTTGCTTCCCCGGATTATCCCGCATAAACGCTTCTATCTGCACAGGAAGCCCTGTTAGTGAATAAAAACCGCGCCTAAAATGCATAGGAGTAAATTTTTTTCCTTTAAGCGTCCACATTTCTTCAGCCTGTCTGGGTTTTGGCTTAACCCTGCGAAGAAAAGGCAACTCATACCTGACCCGCGCAACCAGTAAAGTGAAGTCTCTTGCAAAACACCCCATCTTTGCTTCCTTTGGAAAAAAACGCTTCCAATACCTTACAGGATCTGGCAAGGCATTGGGGTCTTGTTTCAATTCAGCAAGAATCCCAGCACGAATTTCTGCTTCCATTCCGCCCAAAGAAGAATATTTTGATTTGATTCCTGAATACAAAAATGGCGTGCTTATACTCCTTGGAACCTTTTTGGAATTACCTCTTTTTGGCAAACCTTTTTCCAGTCTAATAGAATTAACCCAGCTATCAAAATAACACTTGAAATTGCCCATGCGCGGTTCATTTGGAAAAAACCTTTTCCAATAAACAAAATAATTCGGGTTTATCCGCGGGTGTTTACCTAAATCAGCAATTATATCAGCAACAATTTGTTTCTTAAACGGCATAAAAAAAGATTTATTTTTACCTAAGGCGGACGAACTATTCCTGCCAGATTCATCAACAACACCCTCTTCTTGAGACATAAAGACAATTCAATTCCAGTATTAATAAAACTTCCTTTAAAACAATAATAAACCCTAAACACTAATTTAGTTTAATTCAAGGTATTAAAATGGAAAACAGCAACATAAAAAAAGTTGTGAAAGAAAGCTATTCTAAAATTGCTCAAAACAGCGGCTGCACTTGTTCGTGCAGCTGTAAGAGTAAATCAAACGAATCAATAGCAAAAGCAATAGGTTACTTGGAAGAAGATTTAAAAGAAATTCCAGAAGCAAACCTCGGGCTTGGATGCGGAAATCCCACCTCACTAGGTGAGATAAAAGAAGGAATGACAGTGCTTGATTTAGGTTCAGGAGCAGGAATTGACTGTTTTTTAGCTGCAAAAAAAGTAGGAAAAAGCGGAAAAGTAATTGGAATAGATATGACTATTGAAATGATAGGGCTTGCAAAAGAAAATGCCAAAAAATATGGGTTTAGAAATGTTGAATTCAAACTAGGGGAAATTGAAGAATTACCCGTAGAAGACAATTCAATTGATGTGATAATAAGCAACTGTGTAATCAATTTATCCCCTGATAAATCAAAAGTATTTAGCGAAGCTCGCAGGGTTTTGAAGAAAAAAGGAAAAATGCTTGTTTCAGACATTGTACTACTAAAAGAACTTGATAAATGGCAAAGAGGAGACAAAAAACTAATTGCAGGGTGCGTTGGCGGAGCACTACTAAAAGAAGAGTATATTAAAATCATAAAGTCTGCCGGATTTGAGGTAAAAATAGTTTCCGAAGACAAAGAAATAAGCAAAAAACAGTATGATGGAATACCACTTGAAAGCCTGAAGATAGAAGCCACAAAAGTTTGAACAACATAAATAAAAATTAAAAGTAAATTATCGCAACAGCAAATAAAAATGCATGAGCAACAGCCCTTAATTTAATGCATGTTTATTTGCAACAGCAAATAAAAATGCACGCCGGAGGCTTTTCTTTAATGCATGTTTATTTGCAACAGCAAATAAAAATGCATGCCGGAGGCTTTTCTTTAATGCATGTTTATTTGCAACAGCAAATAAAAATGCACGGGCTAGGATTCGAACCTAGGAAGGCACTGAGCCACCAGGTAATTTCAGAATTGAATAAAATATCCAAATACTTCCTAAACCTGGCTCGTTTAGCCGCTTCGATACCCGTGCATTAATATTTAGCAAAGCTCTGCTATTGCATCATTAAAAATATTGAGTGAGCATCTATTTTAAACCTAAGCCCAAAGCATTTTTTGTTATAACACTTATTTAGCTAAGATTCTTTGTGCGAATTAATTGCAAGATTATTAGAAAACAATCATTTTATTAAAAAAATCTGCAATATTTTTAATTGCAAGACCAAAAAATTCAGGCTTTGTTTTGCCCGAGATAAGGTTAAATATTCATTCCACGTATTATTAGACTGGTGGTTGGGTATGACGTTAGCACAGTTACAGGGGGAATTGCTCAAAGCAAAAGAAGGCATGGGCAAAGCAAAGATTGCAAATGCTAGTTTTGAGAAAGTTCTGCAGGAAATGAGTATTTTAAAGAGCAGGAGTATTGCAAATTCCCAAACAAGGGACCAAATACTTAATGAAATGAAGAATAAAGAAATAATCGATTTATTTTCAAGCATTGAAACCGATTTTGAAGAGCTAAGAACAAAAATGGCGAAACAAAGCATTGAGAAAGAAAAAATAGTGGATTTCTTTGAGTCAGTAAGAACCAAAAAAAGTTTTGGATTCATCGACATGGAAGGCACTATTAATTTCATTGAAAAGACTGCTGAAGCGCTTGAAGCAAGCCATGTGGCCGTAAGACCCGAATTTATTGGTATGGTTGATTTAGGTCCGCTCGCAATAGAAATGGGCTTAATGAAAAACAATACAGGAGTAATAGTAGAAGTTGAGAGATTCTCTGAATTCATTGTAGCTTTATTATCAAAAAAATGCTTTCATGATTTAGTATTTGAAACAGACAAAGCGAAAATAAGCCTCCACGGAAGCAAAGAAGTGGTAATAGAATCCGACAATGTAAACATCAGGATAATAACAAGAATGGCAAAGCCCGAGATTTTGTAAAAGGGCTTTATTAACAACCACCGAATCTGAATAGTTGCGATTTTCTTCGTCTCAGCAACTATTAAATAGCTCCAAGGAAATAATCTTTCTTATGCAAAGAGGAATTACCAGAAGGAATTTTATAAAAAGCTTTTCCACAGTAATAATAGGAACAGGACTTTTAGGAAGACGCGCATTTGCTGTGGAAAAACCAAAGCTAAAATGCCCCACTGCAAAGGAAGTAATTGAAAAAACGCTTAAAGAGAGCGGAGATTTTGGACAGGAAGTCTCTTTTACTAAAAAGTTCAGAGCAAGGAGCCTTGAAAACGCAACTCTAAAAAGCAATTTCCATGAAGTCGTTAACAAACCTTTTGGATTTGGAACAAAAGCCCATATTCACACTCATCCTTTTACTGAACTCAAAAACCCCTCAAAAGAAGTAATGGAAAATATGCGGCTAAACTGCCTGCCTTCAAACAAGGATTTAAACTATTTCTTCAACCATGTCTCACTAGTTAAAGAAGCAAACATGCCTTTTATGCATATTGCAGTAAATAATGAAAAAGGCGAGATAGTAGGATATACTACGCTTTATGCTACAAAAGCATTTGCAAAAAACACCGTACTCAACCCGAAGTTTGAAGAAATGAAACTCAAGCACTTTGATAAAAACACTGTACACACAAGAGAAAGCCTTTTGGGTTTCTTTGAATACTTGCAAAAGCAGGGACTAAAAATCAGGCAAACTCCAATGCCCGGATATAAATTAACTGAAGGAGTATTTCTAAAAAAATGACTTCATTTAATAAAAAGAACTTTTTTATGACAGTGAATCAATTTATTGCTCCACTTAGTTTACTGGCTTTATGTTACTGCCTCTCTTTTTCTCTTTGCTTTAGTAAAGCCATTCCGCGGGCTACAACTTCATGATCCGGATAAGTAATTAGTTCAGGAAACATATTACGCCACTGCCCAGGCGAAATTTTTGCATATTTATTATGCATCCCCTGAGTAACAAACCCTGTCCTTACTCCTTTTTTTGAAAGTTGAATCTCTTGCTGTTGTTTTCTCAAAAGTCCATGCCTAACCATTATACCACCTCAAATTAAAATACAAAACAAACTAATCCAAATTATTTCCTGCATAATAATACCTAAACCAAAAACGCGCTAGCCGTGACACTCGAATCCCAAGAAAAGCGAGGACGCGTCTTAATCATCCAAGTCCTTTCAGTATTATCATCAATCACTAGAGCAAATCCTTTCTGGCGGGGCATTTCGGCGTACAACTTATCAAGATCAGTATGCATATAAGTCGGTCTAAGCGCCCCAACCGCAGCAATATCGGGTTGAGAAGTCATTCTGTGAGAAATAAATAAATCACACTGACTAATAGCATCAGGATGAATCTTTTCAGGACGCTGAGTAGCAAGAATCAATCCTAAACCCGGCTGGCGGCCCACCCTCACCCACTCAAGTAAAATTGGTAAAGCAATATTTGGCTCATCTTTTGGCATGAACATATGCGCTTCATCAATCAACAGCCACACTAAAGGCATTTTGCTTGTACGCTTATTCTCTTTAATTAATCTAATCTCTTCTTCTTTTCTAAAAAGCATTCTCTGTTCAAAAATCTTTTTCCCCACGAGCGCAACAATAACATCCTTAACACCCTCAGCGCCCACAGTCTGACGATAAGAAGAAACATCAATAACCGAAATCATTCCAGGAGTAGCGAGTTCAGAAATCTTTGTCCCTTCCTTCTCAATTAAACCCCAAGATTTTACCATTTGAAGTCTTGAAACTATTCCTTGTTTAGTATTAGAATCACTCTCCTCATCAGTCTTTATAGCTGAAATAAGATCATCAATTCCATAATAAGTACCAACTTTTTCTCTTACACGCTGAACCGACCGTGAAATCAAAATACCTTCCGGATCCCTCCAACTCAAACGAAAAAGCGCCATCCATTCAGTCTCTTCAAGCTCCGAACACTTCAAAGTAAAAGCCCCGTCAACCGGCAAACCCTTTTCTTTATAAAAGTTTAATTGACCCGCGGGAACTAATACTTTAACATCCGTTTTTTGCGCAGAAAGATCCCAATCTTTTAATTCTTTAACATCCCCCGCAGGCAATTTTAAACCCCAAAAAATACCCACCGTATCAATAGTAATCGCTGCAACACGATTCTTAATAGAAGGATCAAGCCGAGCCATTTCCTCCATGAAAACCGAAATTGTATGCGACTTTCCTCCACCCCTCTTGCCGCAAATAAGCATTAAGTGCGGGCGAGAAACATCAACAAGAACTTTTCTTCCAAGCACCGGAGACTCTCCGCTAGACATTACTACTTTTCCTAAATAAGCGCAGCCTTGGGAACCATACTTTTCAAGGTCTTTTAAGTCCCTGCCAAGAATAGCCGGCTCCTGCGAAAAATCTTCTTGCATGACAAAACAACTCAATTGAAGTATTTAATAATTACTAAACCAAAACAATATCAAAAAAATGTCATTCACTTAATAATAAGCTATCCGCTCAATGGAAATAAAAAAAGAAAAAGCACCGGCTATTTAACTGCCGGCGCGATTTATGAAACTAGTTAATTGAACTTCAATCCAAAGAACTTTGACAACCAGTCAACAATCTGCTGAAGGATATCGTTCTGCTTTGTTAACTGCTCCTGGATATTCACACACTTACCGCTACTGCAAGTATTACTCGTGCATTCATAATTATTCTGGCAAACTGCGCCATCAGCTTTTTGTTCCTTGAAGCTCTTATCAAGATCACAAAACAAAGGAGTTTCTACAATTGTGCGATCAACAGCAGGGTTAATAGTTGCTCCCAAATCGCTTATTATTCTTGTTCCGGTAGAAACACACGTTTTGTCTAACTTGTTTTCACAGCCAGTACATGCTAAAGAACCAGCCCCACTGCATACAGCTTCAGGAGCTGTTATACATCTCCACTCCGCACCAATACAACTACACCAAGTAACTTTCTTTCCATCAGCACAATCATAATCCCTAGTGTCCCCATCCATACAAACATTTACGCCAGGACTTGATTGAACAAGAACCGATTGATTGGTTGAAGGATTAACTACAGAAGCTGTTGTTGGAGTTGGAACTGGTTCGCTTACTGCAGTAGTTT
>JAPLVQ010000125.1:2036-2779 GCA_026397035.1 Candidatus Iainarchaeum sp. | reverse complement strand
TGAGTGGTAATAGGAACAGCAATCGCTGAAGATCCTCCACCATTTGATGAAACTGAAGAACCTGCTTCAAAAAGACACTTGCCTTCAACACAACCATTTGCACAAGGCTGATAAGAATTCACAAACTGTTTATTCAAACCGTTTAGCCCTCCGCAAAGACCTTTAGCGAGCAAATGATCATTCAAACAATAATCAGTCTGAGAATAAGTTAAGCCGTCCCCGCTTGAAGAAACAACTGTTTGGTTAAGGAATTTATTCAAATCTGCTTTTGTTGCTCCAGAACAACTCAAACCAGTCATACTAATTGGAGTTACAGTTAAATCTGACGCAGGAATTGTTGCACTAACTGTTGTTCCATCAGTGAAAACAAAATCTATTGTTCCCCCATGAAAACTACTTCTTTCAATCTGCCCGTACAAATCAAGAGTTGTTGAACCTATAGGCAAAGGACCTATTTGCTCATCATACTTGTTGTTTACTTGAGTCCCATTCAAAAAAACTACTATTGGATAAAGATCAAGTCCAAATACTCTTTCAGAGCTTGTAGACCAAGCCTGTTCCTCATATTTACTACCTGGATAAATATGCTTAATTATAATTGATTTAATTGTTTTTTCTGAAAGGAGATTTAGCGTAACAGCCCATTCAAAATCATTACCCACATTTCCAAAAAAATCCGGACCCGGACCAAAAACATTCTGAGTACCTGCTTTATCTAAATTAGTACTTACTACACTCGCACT
>JAPLVQ010000125.1:0-2022 GCA_026397035.1 Candidatus Iainarchaeum sp. | reverse complement strand
CGCACTCACCGAGAGCGAAACGGGCGTACTTGAGTTGGAATCGTTTGCATCACTCGCAAAAACCATCCCGCACAAAAGCATGCAAAATAAAATTAATCCTACTACCTTGAAATTCACAAAAAAACCCCTTTCTCAAATTCAAAAAAAACAATGCTTGAAATCAATTACCAACAATTTGTAAAAAAACCAATAATTAATTTACAAAGAATTAATACTCCTTGAAATACAAACACCACCAAATCTAGATAAAATAGACGCTGAACTAGTTAATAAAGTTTTCAGTATCGTTAGGGCGATTAGAGAGAAAAGAACTTGAGAAAGTGATTTAATAAAAATTAGTTTTGAGTTTACCCAATGCGAAGCATATAAGTTAAGGTGAAATACAGGAATTAAGCCGGCTCGTACAATCACGAAGTGATTGTACTAAACATCGTCTCGCCTCCAAACAAAATGCAGGGCATTTTGTTGGCAACGCAAAGCTATGCTTTGCTATGGGGCGAAAACAGGCAGGCAAAGGAGGAACCACTTAGAGGCTGGACGCTTTTGGAGAAGAACTCATGCTTGGGGTTGGGGTTGGGCGCATGAATAAGACTTTCTTCCCTTGGCGCACACTCACTAAGTGGCCTTCCCTTACTAACTTGTTCAAACGCTGGCATGCAGCGTTTGGATTTCTATATGCAAGCCTCAATTGAACATCCTGAGCCGAAGCCGAACCAATTTCACTAATCATTTGCATGATGTGCTGGTCTGGCTCCGAAAGGAGTCTTTGAGGAGTGCTGGGGTTATAGGAGTTTTTATTATTCTCACGAAGCAATTCCTCTATGCGCGAAAATTTCTGTTCCAATCTGGCAAGAATCTGATTGGTTTCTTCTCTTTCTTTAGTCAATTTGTATAATAGTGCAGCAAGGAACGCTGGATTTGATGACTCTTTCATAACCTGTCTCATATCAACGCTTAAACTGCTAAACTCCGGAGAAATACGCTTTACCGCGTCAAGGTCAGCCAGCAGCTTACTTGATTCATATGATTGATCATGATTTGTCATGCAACATCATGATAGTATCATGACATATATATACTTATCTCCTTAAGAAAAGCTACCCAAAAAAAGAGCCAAACTTGGCTTTCCAAACCCAAAAAGAAGACACTTTCTAAGGAAAATAATGAATTTAAACATAAGTGAAAGAAAATTTAAAAAATTTTGGGTTTTGACAATTATTTGGGAAAAATATTAGAGATTACCGCACAAAAAGCTATGCCTCAAAAAAAAGAAAAAAGATTTGCGGAAGGAACACTCCCGCAAAATAATAAATTAGCTTAATTAATATTTTGCTAAGTTAATTTGCATCAATTCACTTTTCCAAAATTAATTCTACTTTTTTAGCACAATCTCAATTGAAGAAACTTTAAGAGGCCTGCCATCCATTGTAGTTACTTCTTCAGTAGCAATATTAATGCTAATGATTTTTATGGAAGTATCTCTGTTTCTCACAATCTCAGCAACATCAACCGCTCTTGAGATTGATTTACCGCGAGCCTTAATGATTACTTCATTAGCCCCGGAACCAAATTGAGTAACAACAGCCAAAACGTAAGCCATCGCCCCTTTCTTTCCAATATAAACAAAATTGCCCAAAGGCCGAGGAATTACTTCACTATCCTCAATAGGACTCTTCCCAACCTTAACTTCTTTTGTTTCCTTTGATTCTTTTGATCCTTTTTCTTCCTTTAATTCCTTTACTTCTTTTGATTCCTTCGCTTCCTTCGCTTTTGGTTCTCTTTTTTCTGCCATGAATGATTCCTCCTTAGAAACGTGCAAGTCATGTACTTAGCAACCCAAACATTAATAATAAAGTATTAAAAATAGTCTGAAAGCCCGTGTTTTAACAAAAACATATGGGATAGGGGCTCCGCTGTTGCTCTGCCCCTATAACCCCGCTTGCGCCTCGCTCCCCCTGCGAGTCTCTTGACTCGCAGTACCCGAGCTTCGGCGCCTAATACGCGTTGATACGCGTTTGAGTA
>JAPLVQ010000018.1 GCA_026397035.1 Candidatus Iainarchaeum sp. | reverse complement strand
ACTCAAATCCTTCGCCCCACTCAAACCATCAATATTCTTAACCAAATAAACCGCACCACTATTAGCTTTACTATTAGCATCAGCCATAGGGGCGGTTAGTAATAAATCATTAGCATACGCTCCGCCATCAACATTCACTAATTGAACTCCCAAGTCAGAACCCGAACCACTTGTACCAGTATATCCCAGTTTATCATTTGTTATGCCGCCATTCCATCTTACATCATATACTCCTTCGCTGAGATTTTTTGAGCCGAAACTAGTATCAACGTTTTTGAATAAATAAACTGCCCCATTATCAGTCTTACCATTCACATCAGCCAAATAAGCAGTTAACAACAAATCATTAGAATAAACACCACCATCAACACTCACCAACTGAACACCCAAACCCGAACTAAAAGTATAACCCAACTTGTCCCCCGCTGAACCCCCATAATACATTAACGCATAACTCGCCGCTGAATTCAAATCAAAAGTAGAACCGGCAAGTGCGCAGCCAAACAAAATCGGAAGAAATAATAACAAAATTAACTTATTTATCATCACTAAATAAACGCCACAACCAAATATAATACCTATCTTTGAAGAAAAAAAGCTTTCAAATGAACTCAAAAATCACAAAAAAAGTGACGCTTGAGAAAAACTAATTTCAAAAAGAAACTACTAAAAACCCAACTCTAAAAAATCAGCCAATTCAAAAACAATTACTTCTTTTCAATCTCCATGAATAAATACTCTCTTGAAGCGTACTTCTTCCCCTTCTGGAGAGACTTTGGGAAAAGCGGTTCAAGAAAACGAACAATCTTGAACTTCTCTGAAATAACTTTCTCATAAAAAGCCAAAGGACGATGAAAATAATGCTTTACAAATTTTCTCCCATCAGTTAAATTAAATATCCACGCTCGCTCGCTACTAACCCCGTAAGAAAGAAAATCCATAAAACACTCTCCTGAGTCAATATTCCAATTCTCTGCCCGCGGGTGAACTATCGCAAAAAATACTTTTCCGCCGGATTTTAACACACGAGAAATTTCGCTAAACGCGGCCGCAGGATCTTCAAGTATGTGCGCAACCATGAAAAAACACACAAAATCAAACTCGGAATCAGAAAAAGGCAATTTGTAAACAGATGCGTTTATTACTTTAAAACTCTTTTCAGCCTCCGAAATGAGCGAAGATGAAACATCCACTCCAATCACTTCCGCCCCCTTGGCTTTTAGTTGCCTGCCAAACCAGCCAGTACCACACCCAACATCCAAAACCTTCTTTTTATTAAAATCAATTCCCTTTGTAAGCTCAAACGCACCAATAGGTTTAGTCACATTTTCAGGAGGATAGAGCCTCTCATGCTCAACCTCCACCCAGATGAAATCCTCCACCCACTCAGACAAAAAGTTCATAAAAACCAAACAATCCTAAATGAAAGAGAAAAGAAAAAGCATAAAAAATGAACAACCAAGCAAAAAACCACAAACAAACAAAAAACCAATAAAAACCTCGATTATAAGAAAAACTGCATTCTGCAAAGAATTTAAAGCTTCACCACTAATGAGTTTATTTATATGAGCCTGTAGCCCAATGGACTAAGGCACTGCACTCCTACACAAAAGTAATAATTAATGGAGTGAGGCAGAGATCCGGGTTCGATTCCCGGCAGGCTCGCTTTAGGTTAGCATTTCAACCACTTCCTTTGCTCGCCTGGACTTATCAGGGTGTTTGAAACCTATT
>JAPLVQ010000164.1 GCA_026397035.1 Candidatus Iainarchaeum sp. | reverse complement strand
TTCCCCTATCGCGCTTTCGCGCAGTGTAAAGACTTCGAAACTGCTGCACCCCGTAGGGCTAGGGACCTTATCTCAGTTCCCTTCTCCGGGCGCCCCCTTTCAGGGCCCGTACGCATCATAGGCTTGGTGGGCAGTTACCCCGCCAACTACCTAATGCGCCGCAGCCTCATCCTTGCGCGAACACAGCCGGAATATAGGCTGTTCCCTTTCGATGACAAAACATTCCAGTATATGTCATCTATATGGTATCGTCCCCAGTTTCCCGGGATTGACCCTTCGCAAGGGTAGATTAGCTACGTGTTACTGAGCCGTGCGCCAAGCGACCTTACCGGCCACTTGCGACTTGCATGTCTAATCGAAATTCGATAGCAGTTCCCGCCAGTAGGATCAGCTGGAATTAATTTTCCGCATCACATTGAATGAACAACATGACTTAAGCAGATCCATGACTTGCATGGAACGAAGTAAAATCACTAGATTTTACGACGAATTACAAAACTTGGTTGTCTTGTAATGTACTATGTTGATACGTTGTAAAACCTGTTGGTTTTACGACGCCACGCAAAAGCTATGCTTTTGCTAGGTTACAACTTACGTTGCATTATCTCCACTTGTTTTTTTTAAACTCTATTGGAATTGGTTTGAGCATTATTCTCTCACCATTAAAAGTATAGATATTATACTTTTGTATAGCACCTGAACTAATTAAAATAACTAGTCCAAATTACTATTCCACTAACCAACATCACACCAAAAAAAACTTTGGTGCTCACGACCTTAAAGAGCCTAAGCCCTTGAAGGGTAAGATTAAATCACTGAATCTCAAAACGCGCCAAAAGGCTGCTTGAGGTCTTCAATTCGAGAACTTGTATTCAGAAGCTAGTTGGCCGCCGAACCAATCTACTCTTGCAATATGCCTTAATGATTATGAACCGAATCCTTTACAGCTCACCAGCCATTCTAGCCGGTCCAATCATTTCTATTAATCAATTGCTATATCTATTCGTGCACTCAACCTTTATAAACCTTCCTCAAAAAGTTGATTTCCCAAAAATGCTTATGTACAAGTAAAGATTGGGGGTTTTGAAGCATTATAAGTTTTTGAAAATCAAAATAAAAAAAGTTATGTTGAAGATGGTGGTTTTGGAAGGTTTTTTATTAAACAAAATTATAATAAATATTATTTATGAAAGGAAAAGCATGGCGAAGGCCTCCAAAAAATTATGAAGCGCTTGAAAGAAAATACTTAAAATACAAAAAGAAAAATTACCCTTTGAGATTCAATGACACAGAAAGAAACCATGGGTTTTGAATCTTCATCAAAGTCAATAGCAGTAATTATTGAATCACACTCGCTGTTTCCCAGCTTTTTTGTTCTTTTGTGAATAACAATATTCATGAAAGAACGCCAATAATTATATTTTTATAAATCTTTACATAAGTTCGGCAATTGATTTAATTAGAAAATAGTTTATAACAAAAGCGTTTATCTGAGGAAACTCATAACGGAATCGTCCCAGGCTAAACCAAAAACGCCAATATATTCGTCAAAAAGTAATACAAAAACAAGACAAGTAGCGAGAAGAACAAAACCCATATTACTTTAGAAATAAACTTGTATTTTTTAAAGAGCTCAATTCCTTCGCTAATAATAATTAGTATTCCAAACATTGCCAAAAACAAGTACCTTCCCTGGAATAATGACCAGACATCATATTTTAGACCCATAAAAAGAAACATGAGCAAGCAGACTGGCAGCAACAAAACAGTAACTAATTTAAAGAGAAGATTATCAAATTCTTCTTTTTTTAATTTTTTATCAGACAGCAGCTTCCTTGAAAGATGAACTATAACCAAAAAACCAAGTATCATTATTATGGTTGGAATAATCGCGACGAGAAATAGCATTCTCCCAGTCAGGGAAGAATCAAGTTCATTAGTACCGTAACCAGGGATATTTGCTGCATTAAAGTTCGATTCAGGAATATGCTGGAACCAAAACGTTCCGTACATCATTAAAAAGAAAGAATTCTTTGAGGCATCGCTTATGAGCGGAAATTTTACAAGGTCAATGACATTAATATTCAACAAATTATTCAGCCCGGGGACTATTTTTTGTGTTCCTTCAAAAGAAGAAAGCATAAGTTCAGGAACATAAAAAGGGTCTCCAACAGTAGTATAATTTTGGGCTAATTTATAAGAACCCAATAAGGAAGCAGTAATAAAAAATATTACAAGCACAAGAACGATTTTTCTTAACGGCAACCCCTGCCTAAACTTAACAAAAACTATTAACAGTACAATTGATGGGATAAAATACGCCATTGATAGTTTAGTTGAAAGCCCCGCCCCCAAAAGAACCGCAAGAACAAGCAGCCTATATTTGTCAGGGTTCTTTATAAAGAAATAAAACTGGAGAGTCAATAATACCCCGATTAATGCAGTAAGAGTGTCATTTGAAATGTAAAGACTAAACATTATAAACTGGGGCATAAACGCGGCAAAGGCAAG
>JAPLVQ010000080.1 GCA_026397035.1 Candidatus Iainarchaeum sp. | reverse complement strand
GTCAGAATTTTTTGAACAAACGCTTGGCTTTTTTGCTTTGAAAATGCACATGTTGCTGTATGCGCTTCTTCCATAATTGTCTGTTGAATATATTCTTGCAATCAGGTTGCCGCCAGATGTTTTGGAGGATAATGTTAGCAAGATTTGGTAATAGTTCTTTATCACAAAAGGGTTTGTTTTTGTTGAGAGAATTGTAATTTTTTGTTTAAAGCTTTCATTATAATCCACTTCAAGGCTGCTTGTTTTTGTATAATCTCCGCTAGTCCAATAGAATTGGTAATTTGAATCTATTTTTTGTTGCGGACAGGATAATGAGGGAAGAGTGGGTTGTTTTAATTTAAATTCGCAAATATTGCTGGTTGTTTTTCTATTGTATTTGTCTGTTGCAGTTATCCGCGCATATGCTGTTTTGTCCACAGAGCTTTTTTCATAAGTGATTAGAGTTTGGTATTGGGTTTTGATTAGAGTGGGGTTTTTTGTGTTTGTTTCGATTGATATTTTTGTTTTAAAGTTTTTGTCGGATGATAATTCAAGGTTGCTCGTTTTTTTGTAATCATTAGCATTTCTCTCAAATGAATAATTTTCATCTATTGGTTGTTCAGGGCATGTAAGTGTGGGAGGAACTGGTCGGGTTAGCTGGAACTCGCATGAGTTGCTATAAGCAGTTTTTCCGGATTTGTCAATGCCAAGGATGCGGGAATAAAGTTTTTTGGCTGTTGATTTGTTCTCAAGAGCAATTAGGGTGGAATATTGTGTCTTTATCTGATATGAATCAAAGTTTGTTATATTGATGCTGGTTTTGTTTTTAAAATTTGCATCGCTGGAAATATCTAAGGATGTGCTTTTTGTATATTTGCCTATGCACCATGTGAAAGAAAAGTTTTCATCAAGGACTTCTTGAGGGCAATTTTGGGCAATAAGTTCAAGGTTTGTGTCATCGCACCAGTTTGGGGGCTCAATGACAATAACATTCCAGTCAATAGCAGTTTCAAATTCAGAGTTTTTTGTGGTTGCTCTTATTTTGTGAATTCCTAACTGGTTTGTCTTAAAGTAATACTTTTGTCCTGTTCCTTCTGGTTGATCATCAACAAGCCAATTGATTGAAATATTGCTATTTTTCCTTGTCAGACGCAGTTATTTTGAATTCTTGGTTTGCATTTTGTATTACTGTTATTTCTTGATTTGGGGAGAAATCTGTTATAATGGGTTTTGAACAAGTCTTTGCAGTTGGAGAAGAGTCGTTTGTTCCTTCTTCAAAATCGGCATCCAAAAAATGGTTTCCATCTCCAGAAAGCCTTGTTATTTTAAAATAATAATAGTCTGGGATAGCATTAATGATGCAATATTTTTGGGTTGTTGAAAGCGTTTTTAAGTTGCAAAGGTTTTGGCTGCAGGAATTTGTTATTTCAAGTGAATATTCTGATCCGTCTTCACTGCTTATTGTTGCTATCAGCAAACCAGCTTTTTGGAGATATGTTTTTCTATATGAAATAACTGGGGTTATAGCACTTGTACTTTTTGCCATGCTGTTTTTTTGAGAGCCTATTATTAAATTTCCTTGAGGAGAGTTATTTCCAAAGGTGTATTCATATTGCATATTAAAGTATTGGGCGTTTTCTTCAGAGTCATTTAACTCCCCTGGGATAAGTACTGTTTCGCTTTTTGGCACGGGGGCAGCATAGGTCTGGGTTAATATAATTATTAAAAAAAGTATTACGAGGAAGCATGTTAGTTTTTTGTTCAGGGTTTGGGATTGGTTAGATGTGTTCTCCATATTGATACTGCTTTTTGGGCTGTAATATACGTTTGGTTGATTTTTGTTCAACCAAACAGTTGATTTTACAGAGAAAGATTATTTCAATTTCCTCATATTTACCCTCATTTTTTCTTCCATTTCTTCCCCAAACAACTGATTGTGGTCGGTTATTTTTACTAGCCATCCTTCTGTTTTTATTAGTCCTGCTTTTTCGAGGAGTTCGAGGGTTTTGTCTAGTTCTTCTAGGTTGTTGTTTGCTAAAGGAAGCAAATCCCCTTTTTCATAATATTTTTTTTCATGGAGTAATAAGTAAAGTATTTTTTGGTGTTTGATATTGTATGCGGGTATTTCTTGGGCTTTTCTTAGGTACGCATTGTCTAGTACGGTTATCATTTTAAAATCACTTTATGGTTCGCTTATTATGCTTGTTTCTGGTTGGGTGGGGTATTTTTTGAAGTAGAGTTGTTTTTTGTCGGTTGAGTGTTTCACAAATAAATAGTCTTGACTTGTGAGTTCATCAATTATTGATTTTATTTCGTTATTGTTTTTGTAATTGATTATTCTCTCTTCCATACTATTAATGCGTTTTGGGTGATTAATAGGAGTGTGGTTGATTTGTTTGCAACTAAATGGTTGATTATCCTTTTGTTCGACAACTGTTGTTGAACTACTCAAATTGGCTTTTGGTTTTAGATTTTGATTTTTGGAGTAGTAAGGTAAATTGTTGGCTTTCCGATTTGAGGTTCGATAAAAGTAATCATTTTTTCAAGTATTTTCTTTTGTTCATCAGTGTTTGTAGTTTTGGTGAATTCATCAATTAATTTTCCAAGGTTTTTATTAAGTAATTTTGCCTTCTTAACGAAATAATTATCTTTTGGAGGGATTTGTTTTTGTGACAAAAAGAACGCGGTTAGAATGTCTCTAAATAAACACTGGTTTAGAAAAGCTATTTGTGAGTTGTCTGTTTCTTTTTCAACGTCTTGCAGGTTGTCCCCTATTTTGTACTGCCACCAGTTTTTGTTAAAGTTCTCTAGCTTTTGTTTTGTAATACTTTTCGCATAATCAACAAGTTCTTGGATTCTATTATTTGTGTCAAATATTATTTTTGTGTTTTCAAACCACCTGTTCCTATCCAGTTCAAACGGGTGGCTGAGTTCTTTTTTTATTTCATTAATATTGTTATAAAAGATTTCGACGTGTATTCCATCAAGTATTATTGATTCCATTTTTTTCCAATCTGACTCTGTTCCAGCAATTACATCAATGTCATTGTGCACTCCTGCGGGGTTTCTTGCGTATGAACCAAAAATCAATGCTCCAATCACAGAAGGTTCTTTCTTTAAGTGTTCTAATATTTTTTCTTCAATATTCATTTCAATTCAACCCAAAAAGTTGATTTCAATTGTTGTTAATCATTCAATTTTGTAAATCTTCAATAATATTATTCTGGTGTGGGAGTATATTAAGATTCGGTTAATTTTACTGTAGTTATTTAGAACCAGTGCGAAAGAACCCTTGCTCTCTTTAGAGTGCTGAGTTAAGCATTGCTTGACGAAGCGTAGCAAAGCAATGGCTTTGCCACGCAGATGAATTTCGTCTACCAAGCAAAACCTGTTGGTTTTGCAGGGCGACGCAAAACCCAATTGGTTTTGCTACGTAGTCCCGAGTAGTTTAGTTGATTATTTTTTTGCATATTTTGGTGTGTTTGTCTGAGTCACTCTCACTTTTTCTCACTAATTTTTTCCTTTCGTCGTCCGCAATCGTTTTTGGATTCGTTTTTAAACATTTTCTTTCCTTTTTAATCGGGTTTTAGGGGTCTATTTTTTCCAAGGATAGTGTTTGGATGATTTGTTTCGTTGCTTTAATAGTGTTCGCGGTTTTGGGAATTTTCTCGGCTAAGTATAGGGCGTATTTTTTTGAGGCGAGTGATTGTATTTTTCGGCGTGTGACTTTAAGAAAGTGCACGACTTCGTTTGACAAGAAGATGAAGGTTAAGGTTACTGCAGGTTTTACTAAACTAAATAAGCCTTTTGGGGGTTTTGTGTTTAAGCATTTTGAGTTTTTCTCTTGGATTATAACAATTTTGATGGTAGTGTCTTTAGTTTGGTCGGGTTATTCGGGCGGTGTTGCAATTTATAATTGGGTTTCTTTCGGTAATTGTAATGGACCGAATTCTACCCAGGTTTGTTCGTTAAATCAGATTGCAAGTCAGGGGAATAATTTTTGGGATATTGTTGTCCCAACTGATGTTAATGCGAAGTGTTTGGCGAGTAGTATTAAGTAATTTTTTGTTAGGTGATTAAAATATAAAGTAATTTGTGCGGTATAAAGTAGTTTGTATAAAATATGGTATAATTAGTTTTGAATAAAATTAGTTTACATATATAGTAGTTTATTTTTGGAGGGTTGTTTTATGAGTAAAGAGAATAAGAATGAGCATTCGTCTCATCATGAAAGTAAGAGTGAGCATTCTTCACATCATGAGCATAAAGAGCAGGTAATTAAAGCGAAGCCTTTGGGTTTTGGCTGGAATCTTGTTGCTTTAGTGCTTGTGCTTGTTTTGGGTGCTTCATTAGTAGGGACTCTTGTGGGTTTTTCTGCAGGGGTTTCGAGTAGTGCAGGTTTGGTAAATAGTGCGGGGTTTTCAAATACTGTAGTTGATAAGTCGATTGTTGCCGCAAAAGTTGAAGGTTATTTTAACGAGAATCTTTCGGCTAGGTATCCGGGGGTTTCGGCTAAAGTTGCGGACATTAATTCAAAGCCAGGGAACGCTTTTGACGTTGAAGTTGATGTTTATCAGAACGGAGCTGTTGCTGAAAAAGGAAATCTTGTAGTTCAAGTAATGAATAATAAGATTTTGCTTGTTCAGGATTCTTTTGATATGAATAAAGAGTTCAAAATTACTCCTGCTACTGCTGCTCCTGCTAATACTGCAAGTACTCAGGCGGTAAAGTCGGATAAGCCTGTTGCGGATCTTTACGTTTTCTCGTATTGTCCTGCGGGGACTGCTGCTTTGGATGCTTTTGCTAAGGCTGCTGATGTACTGAAAACTTCCGCTAACGTAAAAGTAAAGTTTTTCGCGAATATTCATGGTGATCATGAGTTGCAGCAGAATAAGATTCAAGAGTGTATTCAGGTTGTGGATGGCAACAAGTATTGGGTGTATGCCCAGAAATTTGTTGAACAGATTTATCCTAATTGCGGTTCATCAGGGGATGTTTCTTGCAATTTGAATGAATCTGTGAAGTTAATGAATTCTTTAGGGATTGATTCAAACAAGGTAATGGATTGTGTTGCAAAGCAGGGGGATGCCTTGTACGCGTCCGATAAGGCTGATGCTGGAGCATTACAGCTGCAGTATTCTCCTTCAATTGTTGTGAACGGGGTTTATTTGCCCAATGCTGACAGATCTCCTGAAGGGTTAAAGAAGACTATCTGCGACGGATTCAATACCGCTCCTACCATTTGCTCACAGGCTTTGAGCACTGTTGCGGCTACCGCTAGCGGGAGTTGCGGCAGTTAATTGAAGGGTTTAAACAACCCTTCTTTTTCTTTTTTTTTGATTTTTTCAATAATACTTTTTTATCTTTAATTTTATTATTCCTTATTTTAAACCACTTTTTTAGTTTATTTTTCTTGTGTTTTTTGCGTGGGATAAAGCATATAAACTAATTCAGACTTTAATTTGTTAATAGGGGTATAATTAATTGTTTTGCGCGGGTTTTTTAAAAATCGGGTTTTGTTTTTTCGGGAATTTTGTTTGAGTAATAATATTGTTCGTGAATGGGTTTTGTTTGTGTTAATGATTTTGTTTTTTGGTGTTTTCTATGGGTAAGGAAAAGTTTTCAATTACTGGGCATGGTGCTTGTCAGGAAGTTGGCAGGAGTGCTTTTGTAGTTGATTTTGGTGAAAAGTTTTTGCTTGATTATGGGGTTAAGCTTAATGTTGAAGAAGTACAATATCCTTCAGAGATTACGGAGCATGTGAAAGCAGCGATTATTTCTCATGCGCATCTTGATCATTCAGGTCTTTTGCCTTATTTTTATAAGAATTCCGAGTGTCTTAGTTTCATGACGGAAGCGACTTTGCAGCTTGCTGACATTTTGTGGAAGGATTCGATTAAGATTGCGGAGTTTGAGGGTCTTGCTCCAAAGTATTCCAAGCAGGAGATTGAAAGAACGCATAGGTATAATTTTGTAGTGCCGTATAAGAAGCAGGTTCGTTTAGGGCATGATTTGTCGCTAGAGTTTTTTGATGCAGGGCATATTCTTGGTTCTGCTTTAACAAAGATTTCTTGCAGGGAAGAGTCTTTTTTGTATACGGGCGATTTTAAGGTTGTGGAGACGCAGTTGCATTTAGGGGCGGATATGGATGTTGGTAAGGTTGATTATTTAATGATTGAATCTACTTATGGGGATAGAGAACAAAAAGATAGAAAGCTTGAGGAAAGAGCTTTTTGCGAGTCTGTTCAGAGTACTGTTGAGAGGGGCGGTTGGGCGATTGTTCCGGTTCTTGCGATTGGGAGGAGTCAGGAGGTTATTGATATTCTCTCAAAATATAATCTTGATGCGCCGATTTATTTTGACGGGATGGGTAAGGCTGTTTCTGAAGTTTATTTTCAGCATCCTGATTTAGTAAAGGATCCTAAAGGGTTAAAGAAGGCGCTTAATAGTGTTGAGTGGGTGCAGGGGCGTCAAGGGAGAGCTAAAGCGATGAAGAGTCCGGGAATTATTGTTTCAACTTCTGGGATGATGAAGGGGGGTCCTGTAATAAATTATTTAAAGAAAGTAATTAATGATCCGAGGAGTAAGATTCATTTGACTAGTTATCAGGCGGAAGGGACACCAGGCAGAATGCTTCTTGATAATGGAAAGATTCCTAATCCTGATACGGGCTTAGCCGAGAAGGTTGGTTGTAGGTATGAAAAGTTTGAGTTTTCTGCGCACCCTAGTCAGAGTGAAATGATTCGCGCGATAAAAAAGTGGGGTCCTAAAGAAATTTTTATGGTTCATGGGGACAAGAAAGTAATGGAAGTTTTTAATAAAAAGATTAAGGATGAGACCGGGATTAAGTCAACATCTGTATTGCTTGGTAAGAAGATTGAGTTTTGAATTAAATTTTTGATTAAGACTTAGGGTTTTTGATTTAATAGTTAATTTTGTGATTTTTGGTTTTGGCAGTAACTTTTTTTCGGGCGTTGTTGTTATGAGTTTTGAAAGGTTTTGTGCGAAGTGCGGGAAAGCTACGGAAGATTTAGTGGGCGGGCTTTGTTCTAATTGTTATTTAAAAAAGCATTCTCTTTTTGAAGTTAAGGATTTCAATATCGAGCGGTGCGTTAAGTGCGGGAAGCTTAGGATTAAGGGTAGGTGGGGTTCTTACAATAATGAGCTTATCAACGGAGAGGTTTTGGCTAAAATAAAGCTTGGACCGGATTTGCTCCAGCCGAAGATTTTTGTGGAATTAATTCCTATGACAAAAATAGATTTTTCGGCAAAGATTAAAGTAATGGGTTTTGTTAATGAGGTTCTTCTTGAGCAAACCAAATCCACCGAGTTTTCCATTAATAAGGTTTCGTGTGATTCCTGCATGAAGCTTGTTTCAAATTATAGAGAAGCGATTATTCAGCTTCGTGCTCCGTCAAAGAGCGAGACTAGCGCGATGCTTGAGGTAACAAAGAACTTGTTTTTTCTTGAACAGTCAAAGGATTCTCTGGCTGCGATTGTAAAAACTTTTCAGGGTAAAGCCGGGATTGATCTTTGGATTGGTTCAAGAAAGGGTGCTAATAGGGTTGTGAGAAAGCTTGAGAAACTCTATAAAACAAACGCGGTGATCTCAAAAAAGCTTATTGGAGTGGCTGATGGGGGTGCGGAAAAGTTCAGGGTGACTTACTGCATTAAAAGCGGCGCTTCAAAATGAATTCTTTATAATACTCAAAATAACTTTTTTCTCTAGTTTTCAAATAACTTCTCCTTAACTTGCTTCTCTTAAACTTTGTAAGGACTTATTTTTGTATCAACAGTTTCTTTGTTTATTGTAGTGAATATTTTTCCTTTTGATACGGAAAGAATCGCTTTAGTATTCATTCGTGTACTAATTTCGTCAGTAACTTCTTTTTCATTATAATGAGTTGCTACTATTCGTCCCAGAAATAGGCTCGTTTCGCCAACATCGGCAATTCTTTTTTCAAGTTCGCATTCAAAATTTGCGATGCATTCTTTTATCAGCGGGGCTTTTACTTTATCCGCTTTTAGCGGGGTGAGACTAGCTTTCTCAAATTCGCTAACACCTTTAGGAAAAGATTTTCCAGCAATAGAAATTGCTTTTGCTATACTTATTGGCGGAATCCCTATAACAAATTCGCGTGTTTCTTCAATGTTTGCGTAAGTGTCGTGGTCTTTTGAAACTGAAATGAGTAAATGTTTGTCTCCATAAAGGTTAATAAATTCCGAATGGGGTGCAACATTATAATTTCCAAGTTTGTCAGTTGTTGAGACGAGTACCACAAGCCTTGGGGGAAATAGCCAGAATGCTTTATTTACTTCCATTTTATTCACCTGCTTGTAATTTGCTCTCGCGTCAATAATTTAAAAAGTTTATTTCTCAAATTCGCTTAGCGCTTTTGTCAGGTCTTCTATCGGCATTGCGGTTGTAACAAGAGGAATCTTTTCGCTTTCAGCAATTTTTATTGCGATTGGGTCTACCGGTTTTTCTGGTGTGAATACTCCATGAAGGATTATCATGCTTGGGCGCATATCAGTAGAGAATCTTCCTACTTTTACCGCGATTAGCGGGCTTCTCCCGTTTTCAACGTGCCGGAAAACAAGCACCCTGTTTGGGGTTTTTCCGTATATCATCATGTATTCGTGCACGGGTACTTCTAGTATTACTTTTATTGAATCAATTATGGTATAACCGAATACTGTTTCTTCTTTTATTTTGTGACTCAAGCAGACTATTTCTCCATTAATTTTTTTAACAACATCCATTGCTTTTATTCCTGAAATAAATTCGTGGCTCTCAAACGCGCTGCTTCTTTCCTGCGCGAAGTCTTTCTCGAGTTGTTTTACAACTTTTCCTCCGCGGTTCTTATCAATATCAATCAGCGCGTGGACAAATCTTGCGATTACTCCAATCCCGGGATTTTTCCTTCTTCCTCCTTCATAATCAGAAATCGTTGAAGGGGATACTTTCAAAAAATTAGCGAGTTCGGTTTGGTGGATGGCAAAGATTTCTCTCCATTTCTTCATGCTTCCGCCCGGGTCGCTTGAGAGCGTAATTTCTCCTGCTATCGTCATTGAGAGTTTATCCATATTTATAGTATGTCTGAAGCGATTAATAATGGTTTCGATAGTTTTGTTGTCTTCATGAAACTAACTCTTAAACTAATTTTGTTTGAAAATAGGGTTATATTATCAGAAATAGTTTATCGAGTAATTTACACCAATTTCTCTGCCAGTGATTAAGTATAAATACTCTTTTTTTCAAGGTTTCTTTATGGTTAACTTTTTTGGCGACTGGTCGGGCGACTTTTCAGTAATTTTGCTCTTGTTTGCCGCGCTTATTATTGCGTACCTTTTTTTGATGAAGGATAATAAATCAAGAAATTCTGCGGGGCTTTTTGTTTGTGTAGCGATTTTTCTAATATCAGGTTTTGCGGTTCTTGGAGTGGTTTTTAATAATAGTTTTTACGGTCCTTCTGAAGGTTTTTGGATTATTGCTGCGGCAATGGTTGCGTCATTAGTCGGAACATTAATTGAGCTTTCTCGCGTGCTTGCTGAGAAATGAAATAGCGTTTCTTTGAATAGCTTTTTTTATAGGAGGGTTTATTTTTTCATTCTCTTTTTTTTTCTTTAAGTAACTATGAGAATAATCATGCACAGTGCATTAAACACTCCTGTGTATGTTCCTATGAATGGAAAAGAGTATTTTTCTGTACTCAAAGGGGCGAATAAAGGTATTGCCCAACCGGTTGTTGTTGTGTTGTAGAGTAAGTCAATTGCATCGTGAAGCAAAAACCCGGAAAGGAAAACAACAAAAGTCTTGATTTTATTCGTTTTGAATAATTTGTGCATTATTATCACAGTAATTATAGCTGCAAATATTCCGAAGAGTATGGGGTGCGTAAGAGTGCGGTGAAATAGGGGATAATAATTAGTATTAAAGAAAAAGTCCGTGAATAAAAATAATCCATCAAGGTCAGGAATAATTCCTCCGATAAATCCAATCCGCCTTAAATTCTTATCTTTAGTTATGAGGCACGCGAACAAGTATCCTATTGCGCCATGAAACAAAGTAAAAGCCATTTTTTATCAAAAAGATTGTAGTTGAGGTGCTTTTATAGTTTTTTGGTATGAGGTTAAATTTGCTGTAGCAGATATTTTCTAGAATATATGAAACGCAAGTTCATTGCACCGGCAAAACACTTGCCAAGCGATTATAAACAACCAAATTGCGAGTTTAATATGAATAGTATTCCTTTGCTAAATTATTTGCCACAACTCGATGATAGTATTAAAGTTGTAGGTTTTGAGAAAGTTCTTAAGGATTGTCATTTACGGTTGAGGGCAACAAAAGTATTTGTTGCAAAAAAGGCTGGCATTCATTTCGTCACCTATTTTAATTATCTTTCTGGAAAGAATCGGTGTTCTCTTGCAATGTTAAAAAAATTAAGTGTTATTTATGGAAAGGATTTAATTGAGACTGCCTATGAGGGGGGATATTTATTTCTATCAAAGAAGAAAAGCGTTAATTTGCCACGAACATTAACGCCCGAATTGGCTTATTATATTGGTTATCTTCAGGGAGATGGTTGTCTTGATAGCAATCGGAAAGTTGTTGATTTTTGTGATGAATGAGGTTAATTCAGTAATATCGAAGAAACCATATTACACCTTTTCTGTATTGTCTTTTGTTGTGAATTCATTCTTGAATTCAGTATTTGAGGTAAATCGCGGAACTAAAAGAAACTTGCGCATACCAAAACTGATTAGAGGGAATAAAGACTTGCTCAGGCATTATATTGCTGGGTTGTATGATGCTGATGGAACTTTGCCTAAACACCCGCGTGAAGCAAAACAGCTTTTCCTTGATATTACACTTAAGGATAAAGAATTTATTGAAGAAATCCAACTTGTTCTTACTGAGTTTGGAATTAAAACACTCAAATTATATGAGCGCTTTTCTAAATCCCCTCAGAATGATTCTGTTTCTTCTACTTGGGAAATAAGAATTAGAAGACAAGCAGATATACTAAAATTTCTTAATGAAA
>JAPLVQ010000058.1:1457-1825 GCA_026397035.1 Candidatus Iainarchaeum sp. | reverse complement strand
TTATTACCCCGTCCTGTTTTTGTACTAAAGTGTCTTGATGTAAACAATGACCTCCACCCTCGACTCCGAGAATTACTTTGGAGATTTCTTTCATAGCACTGCCCAAATTTAGTCCTCTTCTTACTAGTTCTGAAGTTCCTCTTCCGCTAGCCTTTATTGTTCCGTCAGTATTTCGGGCAAGTGCAATAATGGGTTTTGTTTCGGCGATTAGAGAGCCGTAGAGCATTCCTGCAATTATTCCTACTATTGATTCGTCTATGCTGTCTCCTGCATCAATAAAGTAAAAAGATTTTTTCTCATCAATCCCGTGTTTTTGGACGAATTCTATTCCTCTGCGTAAGTTTTCTCGGTGTTCGTCCATAAGCGCT
>JAPLVQ010000058.1:0-1390 GCA_026397035.1 Candidatus Iainarchaeum sp. | reverse complement strand
TTCCGCAGGCATTTAAGAGGGTAGCGAATTCTTTTCCGTCGCGTAGCGGGCTTTTTGGATTTTCTTTTAAGAGAGTGTATGTGTCTCCGACGAGTTCGCGTACTTTCCATTCGGGTTGATTGTTTTCAATCATATTCACTATGAGTGCAGAAGTAAGGGATTTTTTCTGCTCGAAATTTAAGTCAGAATAAGTAAGCCATTGTTCTGTAAAAGAATCTTTCAAGGGAATCCCTAACCCCGCAAGAAGTGCTTTTGAATTTTCTTCGTTAGCGGTAATTTGGGGGAGGATTGGGTTTGAAGAGAACATTAGAAATGAAACTAAGGGGCGGGATATTCTCCCGTATAATCTCAAATCTTTTTTTACTTCAAGAAGTTTTTCATTTACAGCGATTTCAACTAGTTTTTTGTTCAGGCCTTCAAGCGTAGAATATTGGTTGTAATCTTGCATGTCCCCTAATGCTCCTACTACTGCAAGCACTGAAAGGTCAGCATTTTTTTTATTCAGCGCATGAGCGAAAAAAAACGCTACTCCTGCTCCTGAGAGTTCTGTCCCGCCATTAATTCCATAAAGTAGGGGATTTAGATGATATTTGCAAAAGGGAATTTCCCCGCTTGCCATGGCGGGCTGGTGGTGGTCAAGAATGTAAAAATCTTCACCGAATTCTTCTACTAAATAATCTATTTGTCCTGAACCAAAATCTACAAACAAAAAGCTTTTCCCAAGGGCTTTTATTTTGGGTATGTCTTCGCGGTAGAGTTGTTTGAGACACTTGCTCTGTACTTTTTTTCCTTCACGCGTTAGTGCTTTTATTGTTATTGCCCCGCTTGCGCACCCGTCGGCATCATGGTGGTGTACTACAACAAAATCGTCTTGTTCTTTTATTTTCGCGGCGGCTTTTTCTATTGCTAAAAAGAAGCTTTTTTCGTCTCGCGCTTGAGGTGTATCTGGTTTTTGCATAATTATTTCTTCTTAGCGAGTCAATTTAAATTTAAGGGAAGAGTTTTGCCGGCATAATAAACTTCATCATGCAAAAATCGCCTCTAATCAGCCTTAATAAATTTCCTTGGAAGTTGGGAATAGTTTGTATTATAAACATTTAATTTCAGTATTATTCATGGCTTTTAGTTTCTTCTCCAAACTTATTGAGATTTTCAAGAACTTATTCAAAAAGGAACCTGTAGTTATCAGGACAGTTGTTGAGGATGTTCCTGCGCTTGTGGAAAAAGAGTTTTTGCTTAAGCGCGCGGCTCTTGAGGATTTCGCCGCGAAAAAGATTTCTGAAACTAAGTACTTGCATAGTAAGGCCCAAGGATATTTGAAAATTATTTCAGAGAAAGAGCTTGAAGGTAAATCTAATGAGCGTTTGAATAAAGCGGCTTTGACTTCAAA
>JAPLVQ010000028.1 GCA_026397035.1 Candidatus Iainarchaeum sp. | reverse complement strand
ATCCCTTAGTGTGGATGAGAGAAGCGACGCAAGAGACAGCAGAACTTTTGCGCGAAAACGCAAATTCTATCTGGCCAAGACTCTGGTTCTCACACGGGTTAAGACCAGAAGAAGCAACAAGAACCGTGTTTGATGAAATAAGAACAAGAAAAAGAATACAAGCAAAATTTGAGAGCGCTCAGGAACTTGAAAACTTAATAGGAATGGTGACAAAAGCATCGGGCGGTTTTCCCGGATGGCTTTCAATCGAGGCGAATGAGAAACTAATAGGAGGAGTATCCCAAGAAACACTGCATAGACTTACCGCTCAAGAAGTTTTTCAAAGCATAGGGAAAGAATTATGTGAAAAAGCGGCGAAACTGGGCGTACAGAGAAGAAAAATGCTTGGTGAGGAAACACTAGCTCGGGAAAAAGCTGCGCAAGCGAAAGAACAAAATGCTTCGGAAAGTGAAGGAGGGCGCGAACGTCAATTATCTGAATGGAAAAGAATTATTGATAAATACGGGGCAATGGGGAAAATAGGGATTAATAAAAAACGGTTTTCAAAAAATTCTTTAAGGAATAAAAACGCTGGGCAGGAAAGAATTTCAAATTATCAGCTGGTTGGAAGTTCGGTAAGGTTTATCCAACTAGGAAAAGACAAACGAAAAGACCATTTTGCAAAAATATTCAAATGGAACGGAAGAGAGATAACCTTTAATCCAGAAGGGAAATTATTTTTTGTTCAGGGGTCATTCATAAAAAAACCGTCCCCTCAGGAAACACCTATTGTACGCTCAATAGAAGGACACGGAAAAGTTGATTCATGGGAATATGTTTTTGGAAAACAAGAGGCGATATTTATGAAAGACAGGCGGACTATTGCAAGCGAAATCCACCAATTATCTAACGGCGCGCCCGGAGTCAAAGGACCCAAAGGAAAAGTTTATCGAATTAATGATGAAAAACAGCTTGTTCCTGTCGAGTAACTGCCTGTTGTCTTTTTTTTATACCTTTTGGAGCCAGAAAGATTTAATTAGTCAAAAGTGCTGATCGTATTATGAGTTCGGATGAATTTTTGGGCAAGAGTTTGTTTTATTACTCAAGCACTTTTGCAAACGAAACAAAGTTAGTTTTGCTTTATGGAGTAGCGCTCTTTTTGATTCCTTTTTTCTCGACGAACCAGTTGATTGTCGGAACAATAGTTAATGCGCTGTTGATTGGCTCTGCGCTTAAAGTTAAATCAAAAAAAGTCTTTTTCTTATCAATAATTCCGAGCATTGCGGCTTTTAGCGCAGGAATATTATTTGGCGGGCTCAACAGCCAGCTCTTGCTAATGCTTCCGCTGATTTGGTGCGGAAATGCTTTACTAATGCTGGTGATTAGAAGACTTGGCGCTAGAAAATTGAAGAAAAACTACTTTTATTCGTTGCTTGGTGGGACAACCACAAAAGCGATTCTTCTATTCAGTGGAGCAGCAACATTGTTTAACCTTGGAGCGGTTCCATTTATTTTTCTTACTGCTTTTGGAATAGTTCAGTTTGTAACAGCAATAAGCGGAGGGCTAATTGTAAAAGCTACACAAATAATTCACGCAAAACTATTCTAATATGTTAAAGTTTCTTTCTTTGAAGAAATCGTTTTACTTCTATCAGACTTGCATTTGGGCGGAGTTCGCCTAGCAAAAGAATAACCTGTGCACGCTTATCAAGATACCTGTTGAATCTGCCAAATATTCCTATTGCAAGTTTTGGAGTGACTAAAATTCCTAGTTTTGCTCCCTCTTCAACAAGACCATCCAGCGGGATTTCCCTGCTTGCGTTTTGCGGAGAATCATACCACTTACGGAAAACAAAATTCTTTGGAGTAAGCGCGATGGTTACTCCATCTCCAACATCAATTCTTCCCCTTTTTTTAGGCAGCGGTCTTTTTTGATTCCTTTTTTTGAGAAAAAGTCTCTTTGTAGGGCTTGGAACCTGAAGTAATTTTCTTTTTGTGTAATTCATTTTGATACCTTTCTTTGATTTCTTGATTGTTTTTCTTTATAGTCTTGAACTTTTTTCTTAATAATCTTAAGCACCTTTTCACTTGGCATTATATGCGAGTTCTTTAGGGCGTCGTCGAGCGTGGAAAATACGCCACCATAATTATGTCCCGGCCAAAGAGTGATGTTTTTGTCAAGAGTGCATAAAAAATTCAGACTCTTTTCTAAAATACCATCATCTCCTCCGTATGCTGTTGTTCCAATTCCTTTTACAAAAAGAGTGTCTCCTGTAAAAATGTTTTTTTCAATAATAAAACAAACACTTTCCTGCGTGTGCCCTGGTGTGTGGAGAACAGTGACTTTTATTCCAGCAAAGTTAAGAATTTCTTTCTTTCCAATACTTTTTGGTGTGATGAGATAAGTGGGAATCTTTTTTGAAGAAAAGTACTCCCTTAATTCAGTATGATCAGAGTGATTGTGAGTGAATAATTGCATTACAAGAATCAATTTATACTTTTTTAGAGCATTTTCAATAATGGTTTTATCTCCAGTTGGATCAATAATAATAGCTTCTCTTGATTTTTTATCTGCAAAAACAATGTAAGAAAAATTCTTATCAAAACCGCCTACCGAAAGCTGGATTATTTCAACCATAAAGTACTCAGATAAAAACCAATTAAGCGGTTTTGGTTAAAGAACCTTTGCTAGAACTGAATTTTGAGCCGAGTGAAAACAAATAAAAACCTTCACAGACGGGTTTCTTTAGGAAGAGAAGACCAAAGGTCATCTTTTCATAAAAAATGCCTCTTTCGTCCAGCGGTCCAGGATTCACCCCTGTCAGAACCTTGATTAATGTTCGCGAATAATTTGTCCATTGTGTTTCAATGAGCAGAAAACGAACGGGTTACTGTTCGGGTGCGACCCGGGTTCAAATCCCGGAGGAGGCGTAAAGAAAATTGTATAATTTTTAAGCATTTAATGGCGATGAAAATTAAATAAAAATTCTCAAATTAGTGCTCCATTTCGTGTTGTTTCTCCTATCCAGTAACGCGAAAGAGTCTGCGCAGATATTCTAACCCGCCAAATGCGGATTTGAAAAACTCTATTTGGAGGGATGAAATTATGAAATTCCTTTACATATTGGAATAAAATATTGCTGCTGGTAGATAGTGTTAATTTATAATTTATTCTTTTGCGTCAACAATACTGCGCGGTCTAGCGAGACCCGCAGATAAGT
>JAPLVQ010000006.1 GCA_026397035.1 Candidatus Iainarchaeum sp. | reverse complement strand
TTCTGGAAAAAACAGTAACACCTTATGGAACAGGTGCAAAAGTTGATGCACTAAAAGAATACCTTGGTTACCCTGCATACCTCATAATATGCAAGAAAAAAGGGAAAAAATAGACCCTTTATATACTTTTGTCCCAGAGTCCACTAAAAATAATTCAAAAAACAAATCCGGAATTATTTGCACTCCGCCAAAAATTGAGAGAAAAAGATACTAAAATTTTGGAGTTGGAGGATATTTTAAGAAAGTTACTTTTTGCACAAAAAGACAATGACGCAATCAGGCTCCCGACAAAACAATTACATGAAGAAACCGGACTTGCCAAAACAACAATACAACTCTACGCAAAACTATTAATAGCACAAATGCGAAAAGAAGGAATCCGGATAAATGGAACCCTTCACAAAGGCGGAGACACAAATAATGTCAAAAAGATTGCCATAAACTGATAACCCCCCGAGAGAACCTTTAAAAAAGCAACCAAAGCAAAAATCAATAATACTGTAGCAAAGCTACAAAATTGTAAAACAAAAGCGCCCGTGATGTAACGGTAGCATAAAAGCCTTCCATGCGCCTTACTAAGGCGCGCGAAAGAATTTACCCCTTCTGCGAAGGGGTAGAAAGCCAAGTGGTTTAATTAAAACCAAAGATAGCTTTTTGTTGGGGTTCAAATCCCCACGAGCGCACTTAAAAAATTATTGAACTAATTTTATATTATGGAAAAAGAAGAAACATTGGGAAAAAGCGACAAAAGGGCTTTTGAAAAGAAACTTAAATCAAACCAAAAACTTGCTCTTGAAAGAATTTACAGATTATTTGAACTAGCAGGAAGTAATGAAAAATATTCCAAGAGATATCTGATGCTCGCAAAAAGAATTGGGGAAAAAACCAGAACAAGCATTCCAAAAAAACTAAAACAACAATATTGTAAAAACTGCTACTCAATGAAAGTTGCCTGCGAAGAAAAAGAGCCCTTCTTAATAATAAAATGCAAAAAATGTGGCAAAATAAAAAAGTACGGAATAAAAGAAAAAGATCATAAAAAAACTGCAAACTAAAATAAATAAATCAACAAAGGCTCTTTGGATATTAAAGAGCCTCTGGCCAAATCGAATTGGGTTTTTTTGATTAATGGACTCAAAGGGATTATGAGTTACGCAACAGACCAACTAAAACCACAAAATACAATTCTTTGAAAAACAATCCAAAAACCAAGCTTTTTAAAGGTTATTAAAGGGGTTATCTGTATTCTAGTGGCTCTTAGTAATCCTTTGAGGTTTACTGATTGAGCAATTAACACTGAAAAGTGGGTGGATTTAATGGGAATACACGATGTACCTGCAGAATACTTAATCGAAGAAACTGCAAAAAAACTCGGAGAAGAAATAAAACAACCAGAATGGATGCAATTTGTTAAAACAGGAGTACACTCAGAAAGAGCGCCTCAAAGACAAGACTGGTTCTATGTAAGAATGGCAAGCATTTTATACAGGGCATTTAAATGGGGAAATATCGGCACAGAATCCCTAAGAACTTATTATGGTGGAAGAAAAAACCGTGGAGTAAAACGAGAACACCATTACAAAGCAAGCGGAAAGGTAATCAGGGTATGCGTGCAAAACCTTGAAAAAGCAGGGTACTTGGAAAAAGCCAAGACCAAAGGAAGAAAAGCAAGTGTAAAAGGATTTCAATTACTAAATGCGATGTCAAAAATTACTGAAAAGAACTTAAAAGAAGGAATTTACGCTCAAAAAATCAAGGCTAAAAAAGCGTTTGATGAAAAGAAAAAGAAAGAAGTGCACGACACATTAAAAGCACAAGACAGAGGACACGGAAAAGTTTCTGAGGACAGGAAACAGCAGTCCCAGAAATCCATGAAGAAAAAAGGAAGTGAGCAGTAAAATGGCACGACACAAAAGCGAAGAATTCAAAGACTTCATAATAAGCGAAAGAAAAAAAGTCGGCTCAGGGCTCACTAACGCCCCAGTATGGCTAATGCAAAAAGCGGGAAAAAGACTTTGGAGCACAAAGCAAAAAAGAAGCTGGAAAACTATTGATATGAAGAAAAAGTATTTTGAAGAAAAACAAAAGCAAAACAGAAGAAACAAGAAAAGCGGAGATCATAAGAAACACTCAAAAATGGTTCCGGAAAAAGTGGAGAAGTGATTATACATGGCTAAAGAATTCAAGGAAAAAACAATTACCATAAATCTTAGAAAAGTATTTCAAAAACCCGCGACAAAAAGGGCAATAAGCGCAAAAAACATGCTAAAAGCCGCTGTAAAAAAAGAAACTAGGTTTAATGAAATAAAAATAAGCAGAGCACTTAATGAAAAACTTTGGGAAAGAGGATTATACACTGCACCAAGGAAAATAACGGTGAAGATAATTGCTGAAAAAGAAATTGCAAGAGTAATGCTCCCTGCTGAAAAATACGAACCAAAACAGGAAAAGAAAACTGATAAAAAGGCGAAGAAAAAAGAAACTATAAATGAGACTAAAAAAGAGGCACCTGTTGAAAAAAAGAAAGAATCGGAAACTAAGACAACAGAAAAGCAAAAGACAATTGAAGCAAAAACGCCAATAGCTGCCGCTATAAAAGAAGAAGATACAAAAAAAGCTTAAAAAAAATAAATTTAAAAATGCGGGACTAAAAAAACCCGCAATACTTTTTAAAGCCCCCCAGCTGTGGGGCTATTTAGCCAAAAAGATTAAAATAGAAAACTAATTAAAGGAAAAAAATATTAAATTTACGGGGAATAAAGATGAATATAGCAAAAACACGAATACTCGGGTCAAATTATGCCGGCTTATTTGGGGTATGCAGCGATGAATTATGCATATTACCTGCACAAGTGGATAAAAAAACCGAGGAACTAGTGGAAAAAGTACTTGAAGTTAAAACAATCAAAACAAGTATATACGCTAGCCCGCTATTAGCAGTATTTGCCAAAATGAATAACAAATATGTTTACTTACCAAAATTTGTTGAGGGAAAAGAAATTGAAACCATTGAAAAAGAAGCGAAAGTAAAAATAATCAACACTGAAAACGCTTTAGGAAATTTAGTGGAACTAAATGACACCGGCGCGATAATATCAAAACTACTCTCAAAAAAAGCGGCGGAAGAAATCAAAAACACTGGATTAAATATTGAACAAATGAACCCGGCGCAAACCGAAGTTACTGGCGCCGCATTAGTAGCGACAAACAAAGGATTTTTGATTAACCCTAACGCCACAAAGGAAGAAGTTAAAAGAATTGAGGAAATACTCGGCGTAAAAGGGGGCTCATCAACCGCAAACACTGGAGACATGCTCGTACGAAACTCAATACTTGCAAATAAGAAAGGAATATTACTCGGGGAAGGAACTTCGCCGCACGAGATAAACCGAATAGAAGAAGCGCTAAGCGGGGAATAAACTGGGAAAAAACCCTAAAACGCACAAAGTAGGTAGTTATTTATTCATTCCCAAAATAAGAATACTTAGTAAAAAAACAATAATTTTAAAATCAAATAAAAAATGGTGCACAAATGGCTGAAGAAAAAAAACAAGCGCAAATATCAGAACAACAATTATTACAAATGGCGCAAAGAGAAGAACAAAACCTTTACAGTAAGCAAACTGTAGCAGCAAAAGCGACAAATATTCTTGTAGAAACAATAACTGCAAAAGAAATACTAAAAGAAATGAAAACACACAAAGGAAAAATGAATATAGCAATAGGCGGAACAATAATGATTGAAGTCGCTCCTATAGGAACTGATAAGTGCAAAAGAGGAATAGGAGAGCAGGCTTACAAAGAAGAAACAATTGATGAAACAATAAAATGGCTTGAAGAAAAAGAAGAACAAATGAAAAATCATTTAAACGGGGTACAAAAAGAACTTGCGGCAAGCGAAGCGAGGTTAATTGAATACACAAGCGTATTAAAACAAATAGAACAGGAAAAAAGAAGCTTAATGAACCAAATGCCGCCAACAATATCAAAGTAAGAAATTTATAAATTAACAAAAAAAGCCTTGAGAGAAGGAAGAGAAACTCCAAAGAGGATTACAAATTCTTTTGAAAAGAGGAATAATGTATGTTCGGATTCTTAAAACAAAAACTCGCTGATTTTGGGAACAAACTAAAAAAAACTGCGGAAGAAAAGGAAAAAGAAGCAGGAAAAAAAGAAGAACTTACTGAAAATAACAAGCAAGAACACAAAAAGGAAACAAAGGCAAAGACACTTGAGGAAAAAAAAGAGAAACAGATAATTGAACAAAAGCCAAAATACGAAGAAAAATCAAAACTGGAAGAAAAACAAAAAATTATTGAAAAAGAAGCTAAAAAAGAAATTCCCGCCGAAACTAAAACTGCTCCACTTGAAAAAGAAACTAAACCAGCAAATAAGGAAAAAGCTGAAACTAAAAAGGAAGAAGAAAAGCCGAAAGCGAAAAAAGGTTTATTTGGAATACTTTTCGGCGGAAGAAAGAATAAAGAAGCAAAAGAAAAAGAGGAGAAAAAACATCTTGAGAAAAAGGAAACTAAAATAAAAGAAAAAGAAGCTCCTTTGGAGAAAAAGAAAAAAACTAAAGAAGAAATTGCGGCGGAAATGGAAGCGAAAATGTTCGCTGAAATAGAAGGCGAACTTAAAAAAGAAGGGAAAGAAAACTTAAAGGAACTTGAGGAAGAAAGCGAAGCTATAGAAGAAGAAAAAATATTGGAAAAAGAAGAGCCAATTGCAATAAAAATTGAAGAAACTATCAAGAAAGAAGAAACACTACTTGAAGAAAAAGAAGCTGAGGAAAAAACACCTGAAAAAGAAGAAATTAAACTTGGAGAAGAAGAACTATCACAGGAAGTTGAAGAAGAGGAAGAAGAAATTGAAGAGAAAGTGGAACAAGAAACACGAGCGGAGAAATCAAGGGATATTCACATTAATACGCTTGAAGAAGACAAACGGGAACTCAAAGCAAAAGTCGGGGTTGGGGGAAAATTAAAGGGATTCCTTTTTGGAGGAGTAGAAATAACCGAAGGGCAAATTGATGACTTGCTTTGGGAACTGGAACTAAGTTTAATCGAAAGTGATGTCGAACAAGATGCTGCAAAAGAACTTGTA
>JAPLVQ010000075.1:3953-15939 GCA_026397035.1 Candidatus Iainarchaeum sp. | reverse complement strand
TTCGGGCCATTGCATAAGTTCCATGTAGTAATTCTTGCCCAAAAAATTGTAAGGGTTTTATTTTTGCATCATCCCCATATTTCTCTTTGAAGCGCAAATATGTTTTTATGATAAGCCCCCCAGAGCCTAAACAAGGGTCATAGACTTCCTCCCCTTCACTGGGATCAACTATTTTTGCCATTAGTATGGCAACTTCTTTTGGAGTGTAGAATTCCCCTGCACTTTGTCCAGATCCTTCAGCAAACTTTCTTAGCAAATATTCATATGCTCTTCCTAAAATATCTGGTTCTGCATCGCCTAGCCCAAGTTTGTGTCTATTCAAAACATCAATCAATGCCTTGAGTGAATCATCGCTAATTGTTCTTTGTCCTGCCGCTGTTTCGTTGAAATCACGTATATCTATTACTCCTTGAAGTTTTGGATTCTCTCTTGCAATTGCTCTAACAGCATCTGTTAGAAATTCCCCAATTTTTGTGCTTTTTTTGAATATTTCTGACCAGCGAGAATTTTTTGGAATATAAAACCAAACAAGGGAATGATCTTCTTCAACTAATTCTTCAACAGTTTTTTTATCACCATATTCTTTTACTAGTTTTTCAATTTCTTCGTCAAAGACATCTGAAAGTCTCTTTAAAAAAATTAATGGCAGAATATAATCTTTATATTTTGGGGCGTCCACAGGGCCTCTTATTTTACAAGCGGCTTCCCAGAGCCAAGATTCAAGAGTTTTAATGTCTAACATAGTGCAGCACCAGTATAATTGTAACAATCACATTTTTGCTATTCGCCCAGCTTCGGTTAGTTTGTATCCTTTGTCGCTTTCTTCAATTAGACCTTTATCTTTGAGTTCTTTTATTGCCCTGTAAACCATTGCTTTGCTTACTTCAATTTCAGTCGACATCTCACTGATTTTATCAATTTCTTCAATGTTCTCCAATATCTTTTGTTGTGCTGGGGTCACATCTAGACTTAAAATTGGGATTGTGATAATTTCGTTATTTTCGGACGCCACATAGAAAATCTTTTTTATTCGATCTGGTCTTTTGTAAGCCGCAAATAAAATACCCAATACTTGTGTTCTTCGGCCAGTGGAAATATTTAAGTAAATCTCATCAGTATTTGACAAATCATCGATTACGTCTTTGACTTGATGGGCAGTTTCAACCAGATCATAAAGTTCAATTTTTTTCTCTTTAATTTCAATTATTTTTTCATAATGGTCTTTTATGTATTTGACAGCCGCTTGTTGGGTATCATCAGTCTTTTTTGAAACTAACAAAAATACTCTTTCAATCGAAAATCTGTTTACTGCCAAGGATATTGAGCCAGTCTCATAAATAGGGGTTATCAGTACTCTTGCCATGTTTAAAGTTGGTAAAGCTAGTATTTAAAGTTATATCCTAAGTGCAAAAAGTCTACTGTTTAGTATACATTTAAAAGCAGTTGTATTAAATATGAGTATAGTATACTAATATGTATACGAGTATTACAATGGTAATAAAGAGTGAAAACAAAGATTATTAAAAAAAAGCTGAAAAGCGGGTTAAAGATATTATTGCTGAAGAATAAGTCAAACAAGATTTTGATTATGTTAAGTGTTCATGTTGGTTCTTCTAATGAGAATAAAGGAAACACTGGAATAAGTCATTTTGTTGAACACATTCTTTGGGAAGGCTCTACCACTCGTTCTGCACAAAAAATCAGAAAAGAAATTGATGAAATCAACGGAAGTTTTAACGCTTACACTGGGCCTCGATCGACTGAATTTTATATAGATGTTCCAAAAAGACATTTTCAAAGAGCTTTAGAAATTCTTGCTGATGTTATTCAAAAGCCAGTTTTTGATGAACAAGAAGTAGAGAAAGAAAAAAAGATAATAATAAACGAAATGAACCAGGATAAAGATTATGTTCAATCCGAGTTAATGATAACACTTGATGAAACATTGTACGGCAAACACCCCAACGCATTAGAAGTAATTGGCAACAAAGAAAGCATTACAAGAATAACCAAAAAAATGCTTGAAGAACATTGGAAAAAGTATTTTGTTTCCAACAACTTAATTCTTGCAATAAATGGAAACATCAACAATCCTTTGCCTTTAGTTAAGAAACACTTTGTACTCAAGAAAGGAAAAGTACCAAAGGCGACTCCTTTTAACCCCCACACGTTTAAAGGACCAAAAATAATCAAAATAGAAAAACCAGTCCAAACATCCTACGTTGGAATAAATTACATGATTCCCCTCAAGCTAGGAAAAAGTGCCAGAGCGTTAGGAATCATTGAGAACATTCTTGATGAAAGCCCAGAACTAAGTTTGATGGAAGAAATTCGGCAAAAAAGAGGTTTGACTTACTCAGTTCAAACAAATACGGGTTCAACAAAAAGTTACAGTGAACTAGCAGTTCATGTAAGCACAGACAGAAAAGAAATCCCTTTAGTTACTCAAATAATTCATGATCAAATAAGAAAAATGGATATTGTAAGTGAAAAAGAAGTAAAAAAAGCTAAAAAGAAAATATTAAAACGAGCTAATGAATTAAAGACAAACCCAATGCTTCGGCACCCCTATACAAGTTCACTAATTAGCTGTGAACAACAAAAAGCTTGGAAATATTTTAATGACTACAAAAAGAACATAAATGAAGTAACTGCAAAAGATGTTCAGAAAACAGCTAAGAAGTACCTAAAACAGAATTATGCTTTGGTAACAATAGAACAAAAAGAAAACGGGGCTGTTGCTAATGACATCAAAGCATGAATGTGAACTTGAATGCAGATGCGGACAAGTATTCAAAGCCAATCTTTACGATAGCATTAATGTCACTCTTGATCCTAAATTATTAACGATGCTATTTGCCAGAGAGATAAACAAAGTTAAGTGTCCAAAATGTAAAGTAGAGTCGCAAGTAAAAAATCCTTTGGTGTTCCATGATATGGATATAGATTTAATGCTTGTATCAAAAGATGGCAACATGGAAAATTTAATTAAAGACTTAGAGAATAGAGGACTTTACAAAGATGTTAAGAAGAATTAATATTAATTTATTGAGATGAGGTGGATTAAAATGGATAACAAAGATAAGATAATTAAGGCTCAGCCGGTTCAAATGCATCCCGTGGAATGCGAAAAAGCTTCAAATGGCCTCGATTCCCCAGCCAAAACCGGCGGCTGCATTGCTTTAGCTGGCAACAAGATGCCTGGAATGGGAGCAACTATTGGGCAGCACATTTTTTATACTACTTCAAACTTTTATGTACTTGGATAAATTGGTAGATTAAAATGAAAAAAATTATTATTATTTTAGGTTTATTGCTTGTTTTAACAATTCTTTTTGGTTGTACTGATTCACCTAAAGCGTGTACGAAAGAAGCTAAGCTTTGTCCGGATGGTTCCGCAGTTGGAAGAACTCTCCCCAATTGTGAATTTGCTCAATGCCCAGTGATTGATGTAAATTTAAGTAATAATTTTGAGTGTGTTAATGAAAATGGACTAAAATTGTGTGTTAATCAAATTGACACTAATTTTGTTAACGTAACACTGACTTCAGCGGAAGAAGTTAAAGTCTGTAAATATTCCATAAATAGTTTTGTAGTAGAAAAAAAGGTTGATGCTTCCGCCAAGCCAAGTGGGTGGGAAATAGTTTATGACCCATTCAAAATGACTTGTGGCTCCCAAGACAAGAATTGTGTTTACACAGAATCAATTGGTTGGTGGTGCATGAAGGAAAGTTCGCAAATATCAAAAAAACTTTCAGTAGATGTTAACTTGCCAATAAATTTTTTTTCAGACAGCAATCTTGAATACAGAATTAGATCTTATTCTTTGAATATAGCAAAAGAAGTTCTTGTCAAAAAGTAGTTTGGTGATACTATGGACTCAAACAAACAGGTTCGAATGCGCGCTTGCGAAAACGATAAAGCTGAAATAGCTTTTAACACCGGAGAAATTCCCGGCCAAGCTGCATGATATTGAAGGTGAAGAAATGATTATTGTGAGCGGTTGTTTGGCAGGAATAAATTGCAATTACAAAGGCGACCCTATTTGTCCCGAACAACTTGGCGGGCTACCAACCCCGAGAACGCCTGCTGAAATAAAAGAAGGCAACGTATTCACAAAAAATGGTGTGGATGTAACACCCAATTTTGTTAATGGCGCAAAAGAAGTTTTGAAAATTGCAAAAATGAGTAATTGCAAGTTTGCTATTTTAAAAGCAAAATCGCCTTCTTGCGGCAGCGGGCAAATATATGACGGCACTTTTACAGAGAAGTTAATTTCTGGAGACGGCATATTAACAAAAGAATTGAAACAAAATGGTATAAAAGTTTTCACAGAAAAAGAAATTGAGACAAATTTAAAAGAAATACTCGAGGCGACAAAATGAATAAACCGGTTCGAATGTGCAACACGGTGTGTGGGAAGCCCCCCAAACTGGATGAAACGAGAGAAATTTCAAACCGAGTTGCATGATTGATAAAATGAAAAGATTAATCGATTTTATAAGGATTTATTAAGAAGGTAAGTATTATGAAATTTAAAGGAAAAGTTGTTTTAGTAACCGGTGCTTCGAGAGGAATCGGGAAAGCAACGGCGTTGCTTTTTGCTAAAGAAGGCGCCAGTATTGTTGTGGACTACCACGTTTCTGAATTTGAGTTAAATGCTAAAGAAAATGCAGCGACAGTGGTTAGTGAAATACAAAAATCGGGCGGCAAAGCAGTTGCTATAGAATGTGATGTTTCAAGTGAAGATGAAGTCAAACAACTGTTTAACAAAGCAGTTAAAGAATTTGGCAAGATTGATGTCCTTGTGAATAATGCAGGAATAGTTTATGATGAACCATTTGATAAAAAAAGTGCCGAGCACTGGAAAAGGACTCTTGAAGTAAACCTTATTGGACTGTTTTTGTGTTCAAAACAAGTCGCAAAAGTAATGAAAACTGGCTCAATTATTAACATTGCATCAACTAATGCAATAAATAGCTTTAACCCAGAATCAATGGATTATGATGCAGCAAAAGCAGGAATATTAACTCTAACAAAAAACTTGGCAAAAGAATTAGCCCCAACAATTAGAGTCAACTCTGTTGCCCCTGGCTGGGTAGATACCGACATGAACAAAAACCTTTCAAAAGAGTTTATCAAAGAAGAAACAAATAAAATATACCTCAAAAGATTCGCGACCCCGGAAGAAATTGCAAAATTAATATTATTCTTGGCTTCAGATGATGCCGCTTATTTGACGGGCAGCAACATTGTTATTGACGGCGGACATGACTAAATTTAAAATTAAATATTTTAATAAAAAAAATACCCATTCTTTCAAAAAATCCTAATTGACCTCGTTTTTATCAAAAACAATCATTTCTTCATTTTTGGTTATAACCCTAATTCAGCTTAATACCCCCATACCACCGGCAAAATGGTTATGGAAAGCTTAAATTATGAATCTAAAGAAATCAGTATTAAACAGAGCGTATTATAGCGGTGGTTTTTTGGACGAGAACAAAGCATTGGTCGTTTTTCAGGACAAGAAAATAAGGCGATTATGGCACGATGAAGAATGGTATTTTAGCGTTATTGATGTTGTTACTGCGTTGACTGAAAGCGATAATCCCAGAAACTATTGGAACATGCTTAAAATAAGGGAAAAAGAATCTGGAATTGAGTTGTACACACTTTGTGTACAACTGAAATTACCCTCCGCAGACGGCAAATACTATGAAACTGACTGTGCGAACGCCAAAAATATGTTTAGAATAATCCAATCAATACCTTCACCAAAAGCAGAACCATTCAAACAATGGCTCGCACAAGTAGGATATGAAAGAGTGCAAGAGATACAGGACCCTGAGCTTGCCCAAAAGAGAATGAGAGAGATTTACAAGGCAAAAGGATATTCTGAGGATTGGATTGAGAAAAGAGTGAGAGGGATTATAATAAGACAAGAACTAACAGATGAATGGAATAAAAGAGGAGTAAAAGAAGATAAAGAATATGCTATTTTAACAAACGAAATAAGCAAAGCAACTTTTGGCAAAACCGTGCAAGAATATAAAGAACTCAAACAACTAAAAAAAGAAAACCTTAGGGACCACATGAATGATTTGGAACTTATCTTTTCAATGCTTGGAGAACGGGCAACAACTGAAATCGCAAGAGTAAAAGAAGCGCAAGGATTTGATGAAAATACAGTTGCTGCACAAAAAGGCGGAAAAATTGCAGGAGATGCCAGAAATAATTTGGAAATGGAAATTGGACGAAAAGTAACCACTGGAGAAAATTACTTAACCGAGCCGGAAAAAGATAAAAGGAAAAAGATGATAAAATGAAATCAACTAAACCTATTCGAACGCACCCTCGCAAATGCGATAAAGCTGAAATAGCTTTTAACACTGGAGAAATTATTGACCGAGATACATATTTGATTTTAAGGTGATTATATGAGACCATGTTTCTTTTGTGATGCGTCAATTAAAAAAGATTCACAAGTAATTCTTGAAAATGATCTATTTTTTTCTCGATTTGATGATTTCCCTGTTTCTAAAGGACATTGCGAGGTTTTCCCAAAAAAACATATTCTTTCATTTTTTGATTTAACTGCTATTGAGCAAAAAGAGTTCTTTGAAATATTGGGAAAAACAAAAGAAGTTGTCCAAAAACAATTTTCACCTGACGGATTTAACATAGGAATTAATGAAGGAAATGCTGCTGGCCGTTCAATTGACCACTTTCATTGCCACTTGATTCCGCGTTACTTTGGCGATATAAAAAATCCGGTTGGAGGAGTAAGAAATATTTTGCCAAACGGCAACTATGTTTATGAAGCAAAGAAAGAAGCCTATTCCAAAAAATGTTTTTAGGAATTCTAAATGATTAATATAATTCATATTAGAATGCACTAGCGTAAATAAAACTAGTCTTTAAATAAAGTCTAAAGATTTAGAGACTTCCCACAAACTAAACTCACGCGAGATTTTAACTGCACCCATTATTCCGTCATATTTTTATATAATAAACCTCTTGTAAGTACTGATTGAAATGAGAAAGTTATATATTTTTTTTGCTATTATTATTCTTTGCTCCTGGATGCTTGCCACGGATACGACTTTAGTTAAATATTCTGATAACACCGCTGAATCCCACTCATGCAAACCGCAAGAAGCACTTTGCGCTTACACAAGAGATATTACTGTTAATTCATCAATACTAAGGAGTTGCTTGTTTGGGGGAATTAAAGTTCTAGGCTTAAGTGACGCGACTAATGCACACGCGGAAACTAACACTCAAACAAATTATAATAATTACAATATTTGCATGAAAAGCGATATTTTTATCTCAAACATATGCAATTACTCCTCCCCGGGAACTGCATGCAATGCAGGATATAATTGTATTTTTGCTTTAAGCGATTTAACTAATGCACACCTTTCAACATGCACCGGAAATATTTTTGGCGCAAACCAAATTAATTTCTGCTGCAAGTCAGTGCTACCAACTTGCCCAACACTAAATATCTCAACAAATAAAACAGCCTACGACGCACAAGTTAATGAAAATATTGATTTTACATATTCCTGCCAAGGCACAGATTCTTCTTACGAAGTAAATATTTTAGCCACACCCGAAAATTTGAACTTTGAATTAAACGGAGGAAACGCCTGCACTAGTTCCCAAAAAGTATTCTCAATAAAGGCAAGTGACTCCAGACTAAACATGAGTCCTACCACAACAAGTAAAACATTTACCGCAATTCTTAGCACTAAAGACAATTTGTGCCAGTCCGACACAATTAGTTTTATAGATTACAATTCAAGTTTATACGGCACAAGTAATCCCCCGACCGGCTATGAATTAGAATGCAATATTTCAAAAATCAAAGCAGATAAAGCTTATTCTGGCGCAAAAGTCTCTATTCATTATTCATGCGCGTTTGATAACCTTGCCATGAAATTATATATTTTTGATCCCCTTGGAAATCTCATCCATGAAGACGACACGCAACGATGCGGTACTGTTGAAGGAACTTTTACAAATTATTCAATCCCTTCCGGTTTAAACGGAATATATCTCGCACGACTTGAAGTTGGCAGTTGTACTAAAGATAATTCATTTTTAGTAGCCAAAGCTAATCCAAACAATACCCCTATCCCTGATTCCAATATTACTCTTGTAATTATTGTTGCCATCTCTGCCGTGTTTATTATCACAACAAAAAAGAAAAACTGATTACACACTCTTTTTCAAATCTTTGCGATGACGCTAAAATAAAGTAATTTAGAATTTTGTTTGTGAATTTCAAAGCTTGGAGTAGATTTATACTTGATAAACGCATCTGGTTATTGTTAGTTTAGTAATTGTTATGTTATTTAGCAAATTTGACAAACTAGTTGTATTATTCTTTGTAATCGTTTTTGCCATAATATTTGTTTCTGCAACAAACGTAAATACTACCAGACCATACCCTGATTTCACCCAAATCGCAATAGGTATTGAATCAGTAACTGACCCAACTGGCATACTCCTTCCAAAATACGGGGGCACAGGAATCGCAACATGCGCTGACGGAAATGTTTTGAAATGGAGCAGCGCACAGAATAAGTGGTTGTGCGGAGGAACAACACTTTCAACCAGCGGAACTCCCCCACCAACCTGCCAAGATGGAAACATATTAAAAAAGAATAGCTTTTTTCTAAATTTCTCTAAAAGAAATAAAATTTAAACTAGGGTATTAACAAAACACTCATAATAATAGCAAGATTAAAGCAAAGTAATTGCAAGCAAAATACTCGCTACTATAGTCAATACCGCCCCAACTATCTGAAACTTAGTTATTTTTTCACGATTAATTATTACTCCAAGAATAATACCTATAACAGGATAACTTTCAGTAATCGCAGTAGCGATACCAATATTAATTTCTGCCATAGAATATGCATAACAAACCCAAGCAATAGTATCAATCAAACCCATCGCAATAATAAGCCACTTAAACTTTTTAGCATTAAAAACTATTTTTTTGAAATCCTTTCTTGTGAAAACAACTAGCATTGAAACAAAAAATATAACTGCCCAAGGAACCCAAATCGCAAGCAACGGGGAAAGACTACGAGCAGCTAGTCCAGTAAAAGAATCTATAAAACCAAGCCCAATACCTGCAGCAAAAGCAAACAAAACCCCCTTTTCAAGCAAATGACTCTTCTTAAAAGAAAAACTTTTCTTAAATGAAATCAAAATAATTCCTACAAAAATAGGGATTATTAAGAAAAGCTGTAACACAGAAGGAAACTCAATGAAAAGAAAAAAACCAATTATTATCGCAATTGGAAGTTCAATCTCAAGCACTACATCAATAACTGAAAGCTTCCCCTCTTTTAGTGCTTCAAAATTAAACATTGCGACTACAAAAGCAAATAACCCAAAACCAACTACAATAAACAAATTCTCCGGAATAAAAAGCAAAGCCAAATCAGGAAGAACAAAAGGAGTAAGCACTAAAAAACCAATTAGCCCGATAAAAGCCAGTGCCTCAACATCCCCAATCTTGCGCACAGAACGCTGAATAAAAAAATCCGCAAAACCCCAGCAAAGCATAGCCAAAAAAGCCGCCAGAATAAATATCTCAAGACCCATTCAAACAATAAGAATTTAAGAGTATAAAAAACTACTATCCCTAAAGAATAATCTAAAAAAATGAAACTATCAAAAGAGCTATTTTGAGGCTAAAAAAAGTCCACCCCGAAACCAAGCTTTTTAAAGGTTTCAGTGGGCAACTATCTAAATAACTGGTGAGAAAAGAGATAATTTCTTGAGAAAAATAAACCCTTGGTGAATAAATGAGTATAAGACCAGCACACTGTTACAGGAGCCCGAAGAAATTAAACAGAATAACTAAAGGCTGTAGCGGACACGCGAGAAAATTAAGACAACAAAGAGCATACTCAAGAATTGCAATCAAAGTGCCTGACAGAAACTATATTGGAGCAGCACCGCAAATAAAAGTAAGACAATTTAACATGGGAAACCCAACACTAAAATATGACACTGTTGCTGATTTAATTGTTGAAGAAGCACTTGATATTAGAGACAACGCGATTGAAAGCGTTAGAGCTACAGTAAACAGAAAACTCGTTAAAGACCTTGGAAAAGATGGATACTTCATGAAAGTAAGAGTATTCCCTTCAAACATAATGAGAGAAAATAAACAAGCACAAGGAGCCGGAGCTGATCGTGTATCACAAGGAATGTCACTAGCATTTGGAATACCAATTGGGAGAGCAGCAAGAGTAAGAAAAGGACAAGTAGTTTTTAGTATATTATGCATGAAAGAACAAATGGATATTGTAAAAAAAGCATTACACAGAGCAAAAGCAAAATTCCCTTGTAAAGTACATTCAAAATTTCATAATGATATTAAAAGTTTAGGCACACTGCCAACAAAAGCAATTGAAGAACTAATAATCGAAGTAAAGAAAACGGAAGCAGCACCAGGAACAGAAGGAACAACACCAACAGCAGAAGGGACAGCAGGAGCAAAAACAGGCGCACCGGCTGCAACAGATACAAAAGGCACAGCAGCAGGAGCAAAAACACCAGCTGCAGCACCAGCTGGAAAAACAGACGCAAAGGCTCCAGCAAAAAACCCTGGAAAGAAAGGGAACTAAAATTAAGCTACTTAAATTGGATGAGCGATTTAATTCGCTCGCCAATAAGATTTTTTAAATTAAATCTTAGCAGGGGCTTCGACTAAACTCAATAAAGTTCAAATGATTCCTGGCAAGAATCTCAATTTGTACTCTTTGTAATTCATTCCTCACTTGAACTTCAAACTCCAAATCAAAACAACCAATCCCCTCATCATGATAAACCACTGAAGGATGCTCAAAAAGAAACTGCTTTATCCTTTCGTACTTCTGTGGAGTCATATTCATAGTATTCATGTGAATTTTGTAATAGTTGTACCCAAGCTTAGCTAGGTCAAATTCTGAACGATAACCAAGAATTACTTTTTCATTCTCAAGCCTTTTGATTTTTGAAATAATTGTTTTTGGAGTAACTTTGCACTTCTGCGCCAGTTCCACAACAGGAGTTCTTGCGTTCTCCGAAAGAAGATAAAGAATCTTTTGATCCACTTGGTCAGTTTTAACAGGGGAAGGAAGCGAATAAGCATTGAAAACAAAATCATTACTTTTCTTTCCCGCAAGAAATGCTCTTCCAAAATAAGATATGTTTGTGAAAATTGCTATTTGCTTTGTGAGAATAAATGTGCCATATTTTATATTTAATACATTAAGAAAAGCATTCATTCCCTGAAGATCCTTGAAAACAAAACAAGTGTTAAAATCCCAATCCCCTGTAACACGCACTAGCCAGGTAAGCTGTTTATGCGCGAGGAGAAAATCAATTATTTCATTCTCTTTCTCAGGGGTAGCTTGGTAGAGCTTTACTCCAAGACGAATACTCATATAACCTAATTTACCCGAGTCAAGAATTGCATTAAAGGATTTTATTATACCTGAGTTTAAAAAAGACTGGACACGGTACTTTACGGTGCCCTTATTCACTTTCAATTTCTTTGCCAAGCCGTTGAAGGATTGGCGGCTATTTGTATCAAGCTCCCAAAGAAGCTTTAAATCAAGAGAATCAAATACAGGGATAGTTTTGGCTTCCATAATAGAAATTATTAACCAAAAACAATAAAAAATGACACTAATTGATTAAAAACACTTAATAAGTTTATTATGGTCCGCAAGCCGGAAATACTTTAGAAAACTGGCGAGTAAGCCAGCGAGGCGGGAACAATGATGAACAAAAAGAAACTCTTGATTAACGGAATTGTAATAATTCTCGTTGTTGCGGCAATAATTACTGGAATTAACCCAAACACGCAAAACGCCTTATTTGGAATGCAAAAAGATGACACTATTACTATTGTCTGGGAGGGACCGCTCACTGGAGACGCCGCAAATTGGGGAACTGAGTCAAAAAA
>JAPLVQ010000075.1:0-3921 GCA_026397035.1 Candidatus Iainarchaeum sp. | reverse complement strand
GGGGAACTTAGTCAAAAAAAGGAGCTGAAATTGCGATTGACAAAATCAGAAAAGAAACAATTAATGGAAGAAAGTTGAAGTTTGTATTTGAAGATGATAAGTGCGATGCAAAAGAAGCGTTAAGCATTTATAACAAAACCACTGGAATTGACAAAGCAAAAATAATCACGGGAACTGTTTGCTCCGCAACAACCCTTGCAATTGGACCGCTGGCGCAAAGGGACAAGCTTCTCTTGATTTCAGCAGGTTCATCAAATCCAAAAATAAGATATATTGGTAACTATGTCTTCAGTCTCTGGCCGCTAGATGACGAGGAAGGTCGTGCAATTGCTGAATATCTGCAAAACAAAACACAATATAGAAAGATTAGCGTAATTTATATAAATAATGAATATGGGGTTGGACTCAAAGACGCTTTTACTAAAGAAGCCAGCACACGCGGACTTGAAGTTGCAAGTTTGGAAGCTTTTGCAACGGATGCGCAAGATTTCAAAACAATAATAGAAAAAATGCAAAATACGAGTCCTGATGCGATTTACATAATCTCAAACCCTGAAGAACTTCCACTTTTGCTTAAACAACTCAAAGAGCTGCAAGTTGCAAAACCACTTTTTGTTAACGGGGTTGCGGTGGAAACAAAGAGCATACTTGAGGACAATCCATACCTTGGCGAAGGAATAATATATGCAATGCCCAAAAGCGAATTAACTCCTGAATTTAAGGCAAAGTACAAGGCAAAATACGGAACTGATGCAGGAATATTGTCCGACAAAGCATATGATGCAATGCAAATAATTCTTCTTGCGCTCAAGAAGTGCGGAGGAGATGATACTACTTGTATGAGTAAATATATCCACTCAATACGAGAATACAAGGGCGCAAGCGCCGAACTCAGCTTTAGAGAACTCGGAAGCGTAAGCATGCCATTTGAGATAAAAGAAATCAAAGAAGGAAAGCCAGCAAGGATTGAATAAACACGAGCAAAAAGTATTAATATCACTCATTCATAACTATTTAAATGAAATTATGAATGAAACAAAACTCAAAGCGACTGTACTTGCGGAGTTTAATCAATGGCACAGGAATAATCTTCTTCCAAAGGCCGTTGAAAGCCTTGCGGCGCAATTTGGAAAAGAGGGAGCAACTGATGCGCTAATAAAACAGTGGCTGGCGGAAGCAAGACCGAACAAAAAAGGAAAAACACTTCCAATAAGGGGCGGTGCGCATAATGTGCAAGAAATAAAAACCAAGGATATAGTCAGAAAGGCTTGCATGAAGGCACACAAAGAAAGCAAGAATGTTTCTATGGAAGAATTAATCCGCGAGATTAAAATGAAAACAGGACGAACCCTGAAAAAAATAACAATAAAATCAATAATAAGACACATCAATAGGCAAAACCCGGACCAGCGCGTAGGCTGGACTATGGATGGAGTCTTAATGCTTGATAGAAAAGAAAAAGAAAGAATGCGAAGAACAGCAAGAGAAATACTCAGAGCGAATAAAAATCCAGGATTAATCAAAGCAAAAAGAAGAGCGTGGAGCAACATATCCCTGGGCTTATTAGGAAGACTAAAAAAGAGACCTTGAAAAATATGAACAAAACTTTCACGAACCCCCCAAGGCAAATCCTTTTTAATCAGAACTTTCATCTATCTTGGCATGAAGAACATATTATGGTTTAAGGAAATTGGAATGATTGACGTTGAGAGCGTCGGAGGAAAAGGAGCTTCCTTAGGAGAAATGGAGAATAATGGTTTTCCAGTACCAACTGGATTTGTAATCACCTCAGGAGCGTATTTTAATTTTTTAATAGAAATGAAGATACAAGAAAGAATAGTTACCGCAATTGATTCGATTGATGTTGAAAACACAGCGCAGCTTGAAATGGTGAGCGCAAATATCAGAACACTAATTGAGAACACAAAAATGCCAAACAAAATCAAATCAGAAATAATTAATAATTACAGATTACTCTCCGCAGGAAAACCCGCTCTTGTGGCAGTAAGAAGCTCTGCAACTGCTGAAGACTTACCCGAAGCATCATTCGCAGGACAGCAAGAAACTTATCTAAATATTTTAGGAGAAGACGCAGTAGTAAAAGCTGTACAAAAATGCTGGGCAAGCCTTTTCACTGCAAGAGCTGTGTATTACAGAAAAAACCAAGGATTTGGAACAGAAAAAGTGGGTTTATGTGCAGTAGTTCAAAAAATGGTTGAAAGCGAAGTAAGCGGAATAATGTTCACCGCTGACCCTACAGGCGATCTTGACAAAATAATTATTGAAGCAGGATTCGGGCTAGGAGAAACTGTTGTAAGCGGAAGCATTACTCCTGACAATTATGTTATTGACAAAAAAACGATGACCTTAATAAACAAGAAAATCAACAAGCAGGAATATATGCTAGTAAAAGAAGGAAACGAAAACGTAAGAGTTGACCTTGGACCGGGAAAAGCAAGTATGCAAAAAATGAGTGATGAAAAAATTATAGAACTCGCTAAAATCGGGCAAAAAATAGAGGACCACTACAAAAAACCCATGGATATTGAATGGGGAATGGAAAATAATATTCTTTACATTGTACAAGCTAGACCCATAACCACATTAAATAAAAAAGTAGAAGGACACGCACTGGAAATAAGCGATAAACCAATAATTGCGGGACTTGCCGCATCTCCCGGCGTAATAAGCGGAATAGTAAAAGTCGTTCCTGAAATTGAAGACGTTGAAAAAGTAATGACAGGAGATATTTTAGTAACAAAAATGACTTCACCCTCATGGGTGCCTGTAATGAAAAAAGCAATAGGAATAATTACTAACGAAGGCGGAAAAACTTGCTTTGATGGAGAAACAAAGGTTCTAACCAATAAAGGCTTTATGAAACTTTCAGAAATATACACCACTGGATTTGACGGGCTTGAAGTTTTATCTTTTAACAAAAACACGCTCAAAACAGAGTGGAAACCCATTGTTTTTGCGATGAAACGCACTGCGCCAATAATTACAGTAAGTATTTCACAAACAAGAAAAATTAATCACAATCTGCTAACCCTTACTCCAGACCACAAAATGGTGAATATTAGGGACGCACAATTGGTTGATACCCCAATTTCAGAAATGATTGCAAAAAAAGAGCTTGTATGCATCGCACAAAAAATACCCGAGCTTACAGAATCAACCGAACAAAGCAAAAAAATGGCATACTTGCTGGGGGGGATTATGACTGACGGGTCAATTTATCGTTCGAGAATACACGGCACAGTACAATTTATACAAAAAGAAACGCTTGAAAAGGAGGCGTTTATTAATCACATGAAAAGCTGTGTTGAAAGCGTTTACCAAAAAGCATTTAAGGAATATCCGAAAAAAGTGTCAACAGGGTTTATACGCGGCAAACCGGCTATTGGAAGTGCAACTGCATTTAGCATATACTCAAAAGAACTGGCTTACGATCTGCACGAAAAAGAAGAAGCTATTTCAACGATACTCCTTAAAGGAGACCTTGCAATTTCGCACAACTTTTTGGCAGGAGTAATTGACGGGGACGGCACATTTTACAATAACAGAATCAACATTTACATTTCAGAAACACAACTTCTTGAAGGAACTGTTATTGCCTGCCTAAAAATAGGGATTGTTCCGCAAGTAACCAAAAACAGGCACATTTGGAATGTGCAAATTGTGGAAAAACTTGATGAAATCCTTTCATACACAAAAAGAGTGAAAGGAACTATCCATGAGCGCACAATCAAGACAAGATTCTTTTCTGCACAACAAACAACAACTTCTAATACACCCTACCGAACCAAAGAACGCGGGTTCAAAAACTTGCTTGTTTCTGATAAAGAACTAATGGAAATCAATAATGACTCAATCAAAAAACTTCTCGCAAGTGACCTAAGAATGCAAAGAGTAATCCAA
>JAPLVQ010000010.1 GCA_026397035.1 Candidatus Iainarchaeum sp. | reverse complement strand
CTTGTTCTTTTGCGCGTGTGATTATATCTTCTATTGGCGCCATGTCAACATCGGTTGCCATTATTTCATTTATTATTCTCATTATTGCGTGCATAGCGTTTTGCTTGTATTGTGTTACTCCGCTTGTTACTATATCAATGTCTATTCTTCCTGTTTCGGGGTCTACGATTGTTTCTTCCATTGATTTTTGGACCAATTTTATTGCTCTTTGCGCGTCTTCTATTCCAACTACATCACTTAGTCTTACTCTTGCGCTTGCCTCGGCTAATCTTACTAGTCCTTCAAGTTGTCTTGCGGTTGCGGGGTATGCGCCTTGTTGTTTTCCTTTGTCTCTTAAATTTACATAAAAGTCAGAAATAGTTGTCATTGCTTCTTCGCTTAGTATTGGAAAGCATTTTTGTCGTGCGTAGGAAACGTATTTACTAAATAATGCAATATCAATTGCGGGTTTTGTTCTTTCATCAATTTTTTCTTTTTCTTCTTTTTTTAATGCTATTCCTGTTTTAGTGGAGTGCATTAGTTTTTCCCCGCTTTGGTGAGTTTGGAGGATGTGTGTAGAGATTTCTTGGTCTCTTTTCCTATCAAGTACATCTCTTATCATAAAGAATAAATCAAATCTTGAAACGAGTGATGGCGGTAAATCAATTTGTGTCAAGAATGGTTCGTTAGGATCAAACCTTGAGCCTTTAGGATTTGCTGCGGCAAGCAGGGATGTATCTGATTTGAATCTTGAAACTATTCCCGCTTTTGCTACTGAAATCATTCCTTGTTCCATTGCTTCGTGCAGTGCGCTTCTGTCTTCATTATCCATTTTGTCAAGTTCATCCGCCATGCATACTCCGCCGGAACTTAATACCAGTGCTCCGGCTTTTAGTGTCCACCCTCCTTCGCCGAATTCGTCTTTCACTGCGCTTGCCGTGTTGTGAGTAATAAACCCGTTTGCGATAAAATTGTGTGTTCCTTCTACCGTGAAATCATAAACATGTTTGTACTCTGGAGCAAACTCAGTTTTTTCAATTATTTCTTCCCAAATTACATCGGATTTCGCCAATAGTTTCAAATAAGTATCATTATTTCGCTTCCCGTTTTTGTACGCCCAAACTATTCCTTTTTTTTGGATGGCTTCTCCAAGTTGGGGAATTAAGTCAATGTTGGGATTGCTTTTTCTTTCAGAATTTATTTTGTTAAGCGTTTTTTGTTTTCTTTTTACTTTAAAATTAACAAGTTCAGAAAATTTCCTTGTGTTATTTATGCCGCTAATTTCAACATAGAACTGGTTATTTCTGCTATGCACTTCAATTTTTTTTCCTTTGGATATTCGACCAGAAACTTTTCTTTCACGGATTTTTGCAATAATCCCGGATTTTAAGAGACTTAATTGAATGGTTTGAGCTAGTGGTTTACTTATTGTGCTTAGTCCTATACTTTGGCTGCCAATTGGATTCACAAAACCGTCTGTGTCAAATAATCCGCTTAGTGTGGCATTAAGGATTTGGGGTTTCATTTCAGTGAGTGTGTGTGATAATTTGTTTTGAAGCTTTTTATCGCTGAGTCCTAATTCTTTTAGGAGTTCATAAACAATAAGTGAAAAGGCTCTTCTTACCCCTACACCTTTCTGCGTGTATTTTTCTGTTTTGATTCCAAACATTTCAAGAAGTATCCTGTCAAACTCGCTCAGAACTTCTTTTGAATTATTATACAGTCTGATTTGTGCGCTTTTTTTTGTTAAATAAACACTGCCGTCTCCAAGAAGTATTCCTGTCAAATAGGCAAGGTCTTTTGTGTTAAGCGTTTGGGGGATTGTAATGTTTTTCCCGTACGAAATAAACAATGAAGTTATGCATTTGCTTATTTTTTCAGTTTTCCACCCTGCTTTTTTTCCAAGTTCAATAAATGTTTTTAGCGGTATTCCATGGTAGTGTTTTGGAATTCTCCATGAATAAACTGTATCCCTGCTTTTTCCAATGCTTTTTGCAAGTTCGGTTAAGTCCTTGTAAGCTTTTTTCTTTATTAGAATATCAGTTATTTCTTTAAATTCATTGGAAACATTATCTTGAATTTTTATGTTCTTATTTTCTTTCAAGATTTCTATTGAGTAAACTTTATCATTTTCAATTTCGCCAATGTTTGGAATTGTTCTTGCGCATGCAACAAAGTCTCCTTTATCTAGTTCTGAGGACTTAACCCATTCAAGTTTGCCGTTTTTTATTCTTATTAGCGGAGTGTTTGGGGTTAAACTTAGTTCTTTTCCCAATCTGCTTTTGATTTTAATCATTTTATTGGGAGCATTTATTCGCCAGACTTTTGAAATATTTCCTTTTTGTATTTTCAAATCTTCGCCCAAAGTGAGTCCTTTTTTGGAATATTCAGAACTCCAACACCCCGTTATTTCTTCTTTTCCTTCTCCAATGAAGTTTTCCTCAACGAATTCTTTTATCGGTTTGAATCCAGAGTCATTTAGGACTAAGGTTTCTGGTGCTACGCATAACCCGGCGCCCGTGGCCGTCTTTCCGCTGATGTAAATACTTTTTGGCGCGATGTTGTGCGTTGCTTGGAGTAGTTGGGATTTTCCGCAGTTGTGCGAGATTATGCCGTTCGCGATGAATCTGTGGCTTTTTGGTACTTCTATATCATAAACGTCTTCCAGCCCGTGGTCGACTATTTTTACTATTTTTTCGCTTCTTTGCTGGCCTAATCTTTTATATTCTTTTGCATCTTTAACTGCTTGTTTCATTTTTTCTACTTTGCCTATTGAAGCGAAACCAATTTTTTCACCGAATTTTATTATTGATTCTCCTCTTCTTATCATTAATGAATTCCCCACAATTCTTGCATGTATTCCAAATCTTAACAATAAAATTTGTATGTCTCTTAGTAGTTCAATATTTTTTGCTTTTAATGATACGGATCGTCTTCCTCTACCTTTACTAAATACACGCCCATCGGCTTCGTATAACCATTTCAAGAATTCTGCAGCGATTTTGTTTCCTGATTCAAGGATTAATTTTGGCACTCTTTTGTTTCTTAAGAAGAGCAGATTTTTTGCAACATCTTTTGAGTGTATTCCTACTCTGTGCAGTGGCATTTTTTTTCCTTTATCTATTCCGCTGATTATTGCGGGAAGTATTCCGAATAATTCCTCAACTGTTTTTGTCAAATATGAAAGTATGTCTTTTTCTTTTTCAGAAACAACAAAGTAGGCTTCTTT
>JAPLVQ010000170.1:19051-19997 GCA_026397035.1 Candidatus Iainarchaeum sp. | reverse complement strand
ACAAACCCCCTAAAAAAGTTACTCCCTCAAATACCCGCCTTTTTGCATTTTCCAGAGTTTAGCATAAATCCCACTTGTTTTTATTAATTCATCATGCGTACCCATTTCTGATATTTTTCCTTTATCAATAACAACAATCTTGTCCGCCTTAAGAATTGTAGAAAGCCTGTGCGCAATTATTATTGTAGTTCTTCCGCGCATTATATTATCGAGCGCCTGCTGAATCTTAAACTCAGTCATGGAATCAAGTGAAGAAGTCGCTTCATCAAGCACAAGAATCTTTTTCCCAGCAAGAATTGCTCTTGCAATTGAAAGCCTCTGTCTCTCCCCTCCGGAAAGCTTAATCCCCCTCTCCCCTACAAAAGTATTCTCTTTATCAGGCAACCCTTGGACAAAATCATAAAGCTGCGCCGCTTTAAGCGCTGAATTAACATCTTCTTTTGAAGCCCCGAGTTTAGCAAAAGAAACATTATTAGTTATTGTGTCATTAAACAATATGCACTCCTGCGGAACAATACTTAATTCAGAACGAAGGGATTCCTGTTTCAAGTTTGAAATATCTTTCCCGTCAATCAAAACCTTTCCCAAATCAGGGTCATAAAGACGAAAGAGTAATTTCACAAGAGTGCTTTTACCCGCGCCAGAATGCCCAACAAACGCCACTTTTTCTCTTGGTTTAATCAGCAAATTAAAATCCGAAATTATTCTCTTCTTATTATAAGTAAAAGAAATATTCTGGAAGTAAATTAATCCTTTAATTATTTTCGCTTCTTTTGCTCCTTTCTTATCAGGAATATCATTTGAAATCTTCATATATTTATTCAAAGAATGCAAATCAGCAGTTGACTCATAAAATCTCCTCACCCCCCAAACAAAAGAATACAAAGGGTCCACAACATTAGAATAAAGTGTATAAACAAAAGCAAGCGTTCCAATAGTAATTTCA
>JAPLVQ010000170.1:1732-19010 GCA_026397035.1 Candidatus Iainarchaeum sp. | reverse complement strand
CTCCACCCCCAACAATAATCGCCTGTCCTGCTTCAGTCCACCTCTCATAACCCCATGACTTAAAATTCAAATCGCTCACAGTACGGACTATTGAAGAATAAACTTCTCCAATCCTTGCTTCTTTCCCAAAATATTTTATCGCGTCAAAATTTCCAAAAACATCGCTAATAACAGCTTTCTCTTCGTCCTCTTTATTATTAAGTTCAACACGCGCAATTTGCTGCTTCTTCATTATTACTGTAACAAAAATCAAAAAAGCAGCCATTACTATAATAATAACTAAAACCATCAAAAAATCAAGGTAAATTAATGAAATTGCAACGACAGTAAATTGCATCCCTAAAGGCAGGCAATTAAATAAAAAAAAGTCGGAAAGCGATTCTATTGCACTTGCACCTCTTGTGAGCCTTGAAATCAGGCTCCCGACACGATGAGTAGAATGAAATTTGTGAGAAAGCCTAAGTACATGCATGAAAAACTTTTTCTTTAAATCAAAAATCACTTCGACTTCAAAACGATTAATGAAATGAAAACGCAACCATCCGAAGATTGCTTTAGTGGTTATTATAAATACAAAACTGCCTGCAAGCAAATATATCAGTGAAATAAAATTATCCTTTGAAAGAACATTACTTGAAAAATTTGCTCCACCATCAAGAAAAAGCTTAAAAATATACTTCTCCCCAACACTACTAATACTAACAAAAAACATGCAAACAGTAACTAAAACAAGCAAACGCCAGTAAGGTTTGACAATAAACCAGTACGCTCCAAGAACCTCTTTAAAGTTCACTTCATTTTTCTCTTCCTTAACCAATTACCCACCCCAAATATAGTTATCTATCTAATTTAAGATAATATTCCACGAAGGATTTGAATTACTTCACAAAGGATTTGAATTACCCCCAAAGTATTTTGAATAATAAAATAATCCAAAACAAGGGCGAGGGTTTATAAGAACTAACTTTAAGATTAGTCATACCCAAGTTTAGGATAAATATAATATTGGAAAACAATAAGAATTCTTTAAAGGTGGTATATTAATGGCTAAAGTAATTGCGTATTCAACGACAACCTGCCCTTACTGTGTAATGGCAAAAAACTGGTTGAAAGAAAAAAAAGTAGAGTATGATGATATTAACGTAGGAACTGATCAGGAAAAAGCGCGCGAAATGGTCAAAAAAAGCGGACAGATGGGCGTGCCAGTAATTGATGTTGACGGCGAAATAATAATCGGCTTTGACAGACCAAAACTAGAAGCCGCATTAAAGAAGAAAAAACTTCTAAAATGAACAAAAGGACTTCTTTAAAGATTAAAACTAGTCCTTTTTAATAATTAAAAGCGGATTTTCTTTAGAAATTAAAATTAGGACTTTTCTAATTCAGCAAGTGACATGAATTAACGCACTGACTTTAACCCCGCGCTTAATAGCATCATTAAGGCGCGCGACCGCTTGGTCGGTTGGAAGAACAATAAGAGCACTTCTTTGTTTTAATAAAACTTCAGCATCCGGCGTGAGCTTTAACACACTCTCAAAACCATTCCCCACAATTACTTCCCAAGGCGCTCCCTTCAAAAGCTCTCTAGCCTCATCAGCATCAACAATATGCGTAGTACCATACTTTTTCTCAAGTAGTTGATAATTCCTCTGATGAACCCTCCCTTCAACAAAAACAATATCCTTTAACTCTGTACCGTCAAAAGAAATTTTTCCCCAAACAACACTAAATTTTGTAATATTTTCTTTCACAAACACCCACTTCCAGAATATTAATAAACTATTTTAAAAAATACCAAACGCGGAACAAATCAAACTCACAATAAACCAAAATTCAAAACCAACTAAAAATCATTTCTTCAAAAACCAACTTTTCTGTCAAGGAACTTAAAATAAATCATTGAAAGCACAATTAAACCCGCAAGCAAAAACCACCACTGGCGCGACAAATCAACTTCCACAAGTTTTATAGCCTGCATCGCAAACTCTAAAAGCAAAATAAAAACCCAAACCAGAACCGACCACAAAAGCGCTTTCTTCCACCAGACATTAACAAACAAACCCCTGCTACGCGAATGCCCACCTTGAGAAACTCCACTCTCTTCGGCAGATAAATCCTCTTCCCCAGTTTCAGAAAATTCGCTAGAACCCTCAACTTCGCCTTCTCCTTCGCTAAGTCCTTCTTCATTCCCAAACTCATCATTAGTAACACCATTATCACCAAACTCATCAAGCTCTTTATTGGCAGACTTTCGCTCACCCTTCATATTTTCATTTAATTCTTCTTCCGAACCCTCAAGCGACTCGTCCTCCGCGAATTCTTTCTCCGCGCCGCTTGCCGCGCCAAAATCTTCATCCTCAAACCCTTTTCTTCGCTTGCTTTTTGAATATTTACTCAAGCGCGAATCAAAAACATTTCTCTTTGAATCCTCTGAACTAGAAATATTTACATGCTGAGGCTTATCATGAATAATAATAGGTTTTTCCACAATGAAAGTCTTTACTCTTGTCTGAACCTTTGGAACATCACGCAAAACATCACTATTTCTCGCAAAAAAGCTGCGTTTATCATTACGCGCAGAATACTCTTCTTCAAAATCACGCTCTCTAATAAATTTTTTAGCAGCAAAACGCTTCCTAGCAAGTTTCTTCTTTTTGACCATGTTAGAAGAAGGAAAAAGAGGTATTTAATAGTTGTGCTGGTAAAATCTTCGCATCAAAAAAGGCGGGACAACAAGTTCACAAATCAACAATACCAATCTTGAACCTTCCAGTTTTTTTATCAACACCAAAAATTAGAATATTATTTGATGAAAAACGATAAATATAACTCTTTACGCCAATTATGTGTATTGCATGAAAATCATTAAATTGCTTTTCAATAGATTTCTTCAGCTCACGCACGCTCTCTAAAGTTACTGAAGGATTTTTTCTTACAAAATCCGCTGAATATGCAATACTTGGATTAGCAAGCGCTTCCTTTTCTACACCAATTTGCCCCGTAAAAAGGTCTTGTACTTGAGAAAGAAGTTTTTTTCTCTTTAATAAATATATTAAGGAACCAAGCGAAGGTCTGCGATAATACTTTTGAGCAACATAAATTACTTTAGTTGGGGAAGAAACAACAAGACTCTTTATACCAACCACTTCGAAATTCAACTCTTTCGCCTTCTCCTTCAAAAACCTTGAAAAATTCTGGGCATCTCTAAGTTCAATATCTTTTCCATGCCAGCCACCATTCTTTAACACAATATCTTTTCCATCACGCTTAATACCTTTCTCTGATACTAAGAGATACCTGTCATCGTGATTAACATACTTAAAAGGTATTTCCCCACTTACCGCCCTTAAAACAGTCCTCACAAAAGGCTTGCCATACTTTATGTTCTTCCTCTGCTTTATCCTTTCATAACGCTTAAGCCCCAGCTTGGCTCTAAGAATCGGCTTCACTCTTAACATTCACACAACTCCTTTCATCACAATTATCCACAAAAACAAATACAAAAACTTTTGCGGTTTATAAATTAACTTTTTCACTTTATAAATCATAAATCAATAACCCCTATTTTTGGAACACCACGCTTCTCATCAAAACCAAACACCAAATAATTACTAGAATCAAACTTTGCATATGTTGCCTGCGGTGAACGGCTTTTCTCATCAAAACCAAACACCAAATAATTACTAGAATCAAACTTTGCATATGTTGCCTGCGGTGAACGGCTTAAGTCACGCATTAACTCAGCACGGGCAGCATTAACTTTTTTATACGTTATCAAAGGATATTTTTCTAAAAGACGCTTGCAATACTTTATGGCAAGCGGCCCCACATATGACATTACACTAGGAAGTGCTACGCTATTTTCTTTTGAGAATCTTTTAGGATTAAGAAAAATCATTAATTCTTGAATTGAAGGCCTCTCAAAATAACGCTGAACAACCACCTCTGATATCAAATTATTTTCTTGCACAGTAACAACACCTTTTACCGGTACGAGCGAAAAATTCTTTTGCTTTGAATTCTTTTTCATGAAGGCAAATAGTTCTTGCGAAGCCAATAAACCTCCTGGATGATCCTTAACAACTAATTGCCTTTGCGGGACAAGCTCAATAAGTCTCAAATCCCGGCTAATCTTTTCACGCTTTTTCCCTTCTAAAACAGAATTCACTAAAGCAGTTAAAAAACGTTTTCTGCTGTGAAAAATCCTTTCCCTCCCAATTCCACGCGGCATAAAAACACCTAAAAGCTTTCAGGAATCAATCCTTGAAAGACCAATCCCAATAAATAACTAATTGTTTCACTTACAAATCAATAACCCCAACTCTTTGCCGTGCTAAAACAACAGAAGGCATTAATTCATCCCCCGACCGGAAGAAGTTTCACAAAAATCTCGCCGAAGAAATCATTCTGGTAAGCCAAGATTTTCCCGCCATGCATCAAAAAAAGAATCGGCAAGAAAGTATCAACTATTGAATCAATATTCTCTTTGTTTACTAAGTCCTGGAATAATACTATTCCCTGCGAATCAGCTCTTGATTTAATCAAAGAAAAAACTTCATTAATTTTTTCTTCAATTGATACTGGATCAAAAGTAATCTCCATTCTTGGAATATTTCTCCCCACACCCTTCTTTGGAGTCGTTCTTTGAATAATATCCTCAATACTCATTACAAGCTCATCAAGCGTAATCCTGCCCTCGCGTGCCATCCTATTACTCATCAAATCAGGAATCTCGGCTAAGAGCATAGCACGCTGTTCTTCAGTAAGCATAGGCTTTTCATCCTTCTCATCAAGCGAACTCAAACGCAAATACTTCGCCTTGGTTTTAACCAGAATTGCGCATGCTAAAATAGCGTTAGCCGGAACACGAAGATTATTTCCTTCAAGCTCGCTGATTTTTTTTATATATTTTTCAGCAAGTGCAACCACATCAATATCCCAAGGATTCATTTTCTCGCTCTCAACAAGGTCAAGCAAAATACTTTTCCACGCAGGCTGGTCAATTAAATCCACTAAATCCATTTTAGAATAATCACGCTCAAAAGCAGGTTCTTCACTTAAAAATTCCTCGCTTGGAAAAGAATCTTCGTTAGAAGAATTAAGAGACTCATTTTTAGAACTCCCTTCGGATTCTATTTTAGAAATATCGCTAGCTTCTTCGTCAATAACAGTCGCAAGCTCTTCACTAGGCAAGACTTTAGGCTTCTTTGGCATGACAAATAAAGGAGAAAGAAGATTATTAATTTTTCTTTTGAAAAATAAAGCACTTTTTGAACCCAAAAAACCCCGAGCAATCCTTAAATACCACTTTAAACATCAGTTAAGCTGGTTAGAAAGTATTTTTTGAAGGTGATTATTTGGAACGAACAAAAACAGGGATTCCTGGGCTTGATGAATTAGTAAACGGGGGAATACCAAAAGGGAGTAATGTATTATTATCAGGCGGAGCAGGAACAGGAAAAACAATTTTCGCTACACAATACTTATACAACGGGGCACTTCAGTTCGGCGAGCCAGGAGTATTTGTTACCCTAGAAGGAAACGTAAGAGACATTGCCTGGAACATGGAAAGCTTTCAGTGGGATATTAAATCACTTCAAGACCAAGGAATGTTTACTATTTATAAATTAGGGATGGAATTCATGAAAGACAGCGCCATGGTAGAAGACAGAATTGACGAACAATTAAAAGAAATAGAAAAAGAAGTTGAGGAAATCAATGCGAAAAGATTAGTAATTGATTCTACTACCGTATTTGGAGCTTATCTTGAACCAAGTTTACTACGAACAACCCTGTTCAAATTCTGTGATAAATTAAAAACATTCGGATGCACCACACTCTTAACCGCGGAAACCCCAATAAGCAAAACAAGTTTCTCCGCTTTCGGCGTAGAAGAATTTGTTGTAGACGGAGTAATAGCATTATACTTTTCTCCCCCAAACAGAAGCATGTTCTTAAGAAAAATGAGAGGAACACCGCACGACTCAAACCCGCACCCGCTTGCAATAACAAACCAAGGAATAGTAATCAATCCAAGAGACAGCATCATGTGGGACGCGATAAAGTAAGTTTCGTAATCGAATAAGTGAAGAATATGCCAAAACAAGAAGTTATATATTCCTCTGACAGTGTGAATTTTGGTTATACTGCAACTGCTGAAAAAATTGGGCAGATAATACAAATCACTTTGAAATCAGCAAGAAAAAAAATACTTTTGGCAGGCAGAGCGCAGTTTTCAAAAGAAAGCATCCTGTGCGAAATAAGCCAAGACTCTAAAAATATTACTTTTTGCAGTCCTTTCTTTGGGCTTCACTGGCCGAAGCATAGCGCACCAAACGAAAAAGCTTTTATTCAAATACCAAAGCAGTTAACTCCACTTGAAGAATTAGAAGCTCCATCTGAAATGAGAAAATATTTGCAAGGAGCACAAAGCAGCAAAACACGAGCATGGCTTAATCTAAATGGCAAAATGCTTTCCTTAAACTTTTTTGGGTTTAATACTGATGGGTCGGGCGGAGGAGCTGACAAAAGTTTCTTGGACGCTTTGGCAAAAACACTCGGGATTCAAATCAAACAAATTTGAAAAGCTCAATTAAATAGTAATAAAATTCTTTTTGATTGTGCAATAGTTATGAAAGTAACTAAATTTGCACAATCTTGTATTCTAATTGAGTCACTTGGAGAGAAAATCCTAATTGACCCGGGTTCACTCCTTCCTAGCGAGAGTACTCTAAAAGTTTGGAAAGAAGCGGATGCTATTTTAATTACGCACAAACACTTTGATCACTTTGATGAAGAGAGCGTGCGAAAACTGGTGATGAATAAACCAAGTTTGAGAGTTTATGCTACAAAAGAAACCGCTTCGTATTATCCAAACACTAAATTTGAAATTATTAAAGAAGGAAACGTACTTTCTTGCGGAGAAATAAAAGTTGAAGCGGTTCACGCAGTACACGGCTACCTGCCCCAGCTAAAAAATGGAAAAGAAGCAAATGAAGCGGTCGGTTTTATTATTGACGACGGCAAAAAAAGACTCTATCATACAGGAGACACTATTTGCTTCAAAAACGATTACAAATGCAATATTATAATGCTCCCAATGAACAATCACGGCGTAGTAATGGGGCCATTTGAAGCCGCACTCTATGCAAAAGAAACCGGAGCAGAACTAGTACTACCCATCCACTTTGACAACCCCGCGCTCCCAATAGACATGAAACGCGCAGAAGAAGAACTAAAGAAAAACAACTTGAAATACAAAATATTAAAAATTGGGGAAAGTGTGGAGGTTTGATAGGAATTTTGGAGACGGGAATAATTAACTAACCAAAATCAAATTTATGCTTTCACACAGAAGTTTTTTATTGCAAAACAACCCTGATTTATGTATGCAAGAAAGAAAGATTAATCCTGCCCAGCTTAACTTTCCAAGGATTACAAAGAAGTATAAAAGGATTGAACAAGAGTGGGCTCCTCTGACCCAAACTTATTTTGGACAGGGAATCAAGCCTCACGACCCACAGCTTTTGCCAAAACTCGGAATTCAACAAGGAGAAAAAGTACTGGTTTTTGCGGGATACACTGGGGCTTGGGCGCGTGCACTTGCCGCGCAATGCAAAGTCACTTTTACTGATTTGACTTCCGAAGCCACCAATATTGCAAAAACTAAACACACTCCAAGTAAAATAAAGTGGCTTAGAAAGTTTCAAACTCCAATAGGAAAATATTATTCGGTGCATACAATTCCAGCAGAGCGCGCAATACAAAGACCAAAAGTATATGATTGGAGCTTTTCATTTGAGCCAATTCCGCTTGAAAAACAAAATACTTTAAAATTAGCAATTTTCCGAAGCTTGCTCAACAATAAAGGATGCATTTTAACATATCGCCCAATTTTTGACAGAGTATTTGAAAAAGATGGTTTAAACAAAGCTGTAGAAAAACATGTTGAACATGTTGCAAATATATACGGGGCGAGAGTCGTCAAAATAAAAAACGAAAAAGTTCATGGAACCTTCATTTTGCGAAAAGTTCAAATAATAAAAGTTCTAACAAATGATGAAGCGCGTGAAAAAGCATGGATTGACATACGTCTTTGGAGGATACTTTCTCGCGCGGAAAAAAATAAAAAACAATTAAATTCGGTTCAAATAGCACAATCTCTCAATGTTCCTGTTGAAGAACTTGAGAATAGCCTTGAACGCCTCAATCAACTGGATATGCTCAACGCAGAAAGTGTATTTGAATCAACTGTTAAAAGACCTTGAGGATATTAATAATGGCAAAACTTGATTGAGAAAATATAACAACACTGTTATTTCGCAATTTTCGCAATTATTTTCTCAGCTTCTGCAATTGATTCTTTCGGAGGAACGTTTCCATCATAACGCTTTAGTAGCCCCTTCTTTTCGTAGAACTCTATTAGAGGGTGCGTTTTTTCAATGAAAACGTCATAGCGCTTTGAAATTGTTTCGGGCTTATCGTCATCCCTCTGGTAAAGCGCAGTATTATCATCATTGCAAAGTCCACTCTTTTTTGGAGGCATTGTTAAAGTATTATACACTTTCTTGCACTTTGGGCAAGTCCATCTAGCAGAGAGGCGGGCAACAACTTTTTCTTTTGAAGACTCAATATAAATTACTGAGGTTAATTTTTGTTTGTGACTCAATAAAATTCCATTAAGCATTTCTGCCTGAGGAATGGTTCTAGGAAAACCGTCAAAAACAACGCCGCTAAAACCTTTCTTTGAAACTAACTTTGAGAGCTCGCTCTTAAGCATTTCTGAAACAATACTATCCGAAACCAATTGTCCGGCGCTCATTATTACTGAAAGCTTCTTTCCTAAATCAGACCCTTTAGCAACTTCTGCCCTGATTAAATCCCCTGTAGAGATTTGGACTAATTTATACTTGTCCATTACTGCCTGTGCTACTGTTCCTTTGCCTGCGCCAGGGGGTCCTAAAAAAATCAAGTTCAAAACCATTTAATCCACCAAACTAATTAAATGAAAGCAGTTTTTAATAATTGGTATTGAGTAAAAAACATTACAATTCTAAAAAGCAGGGTTTGAATTTTTAGAAGTCATTGTTAGTTCTTAAAAGCCATTATTGATTTTTAGAAATCATTGAGGAAGCTTTGTTTTTCCAGTATTTATTATCAAAATCTTTTTGTCGCTAGGAATACTATGCCGCATTTGGAGTAAAAGAGCGAGACCCGCAATTCCCGAAGGTTCAGCATTAATTCTTAATTCCTGCCCGAGCAGAATTGCTTCATTCAAAAAATCCTCTTCAATAGTGTAAACCCCCGAAGCTTCATTACAGTAACCCGCAGAGCGAAAAATATGAATCCATTGCTCATTGTAAAATGAAAAAGGATTGTGAGGTGCATAAAGCTTTTCAGCTTTTGAAGAAGGATTATTAGTAGTGGATCCAAAAAAGCTGCAATTTTTCAAAACTTCAGGATTTCCGAAAAAACGCGGATCATGAAATTTAGAAGAAACCTCTCTTTTATTCACGTTCAAAATATTTTGATACAAATTTCCTGTCCCAAATGGAATAAAACAATACTCTGGAGAAGAATTAAGCACTTCATAACTCAACCAATCGTAATAATTTGTGGTTGGCCCAAAAGCATCTGCTGAAGTAATGTCAAATCCCCTCTCATTATGTGTGAGTTCAAGAACTTCCTTCCAATCAAGCGATTTTTTTCTCAAATCACACTTATATACATCACAACCCAATCGTTCAAGGTAAGACACTAGCTCTTTACGCATATTTTCATCCACAAGAACATTAAGGTTTGGAAGATTATACTTTCTTAACATTGTCTGAATTGCAATCGCCGCTGAGCCACTTGAAATTAATGATAACCTTGGTAAATCCTCGCTAACCTGTCCCCTCTTTTTTGCAATCAAAAAATCCCTGTAAATTACAACCATTTCCCAAGCCATTCTATCTTTGTGAGTGCCTGTCGGATTAAAACTCTCATCCTTTAGCCAGACATTTGAAAAACCAGGGACTTCAATTTTATAAGTTGGAGTTGCGGGAAACTTTGGATCATTTGGTGGAAACTCAGGCTTTTTTGGGTCATTCTCTGAAGCAACCTTAATGGAAGAAAGAATTTTTTCATGAAATTTTGACAAAGCCACAAAACACACCCAAAAGCACTATCAAACAATCTTTTCTATTAAATAACCCCTAAATCGGCTAAAGCGGAGTTCCAATCAGCAAGATTTGTCCAATCAACTAAATAATTACGCTTGGAGGAATATTTAAAGCATGAAGAAAAGGAGATATTGGTCTAATTAAGCATTTGAATGTCAAAAACTACCTGTTCTTTTGTCGGAGAGAACTGCCTCACTCGAGCAGAACGAAGAAGTTTAACTCTTCTTTTGGATTCTTTCGCAGAAAGAACGATTTGCTTAGTTGGAGTATCAAAATCCCCTTTAACAATAATCTCATAAAAATGAATAATTCCTTTAGGTTTAATGCAAAAAAAAGCTTCCTTAAGAAATTCGTAACCTGTGTGAGGAAGAGGCATCGCAATCCTGTCAAACACGCGCTTATATTTTTTATACACTTTCTTCACATCCCCCTTAACTAGTTCAACATTGTTTACTTTATTCAAAACCAAATTCTTTTTCGCGTAACTATGCCCCGCAGGATTAAGCTCAATTGCGACTGCTCTTTTCATTTTTGAGTGTTTTGAAAAAACAATCGGATAAGGTCCAACCCCGCTAAACCAACAACCCACTATTTCACCTTTTTTGATTTCTTTGGCAATTCTCAATCTTTCGCCGGAAAGTCTTGGAGAGAAAAAAACTTTTCCAAGCGGAATTAAAAAAGTACAACCAGATTCCTTGTAAGTTGCTAAAGTCTGCTTCTTTCCTGCAATCACTTTAACCTTTTGAATACGAAAAGCACCTTTATGATTACTCTCAATACTGCAAACCGTTTCAAAACGCGGGTGAACTTTAAGCAATATTTTCCCAATCAACTTTTTGCGCTTTGAAAGCTCCTTTGGAATCTCAAGCACTGCAATATTTCCAAAAGTGTCAAAAGATTTTGGGGCAAAAGGAGCCTCTTTTTTTGAAAGCTTTAGAATCAAAGCCTCTTTTAGATTTTGGGGAGGATTTTTTGAGGAAGACGCGTGAACTGAGTGATTTGAATCACTAAAAGTACCTTTATTTATCGAAGCCATGATAAGGTTTAATAGGGTTCTGAATTTAAAATTAAGCATGGTAACGGACTTTTTGCAAAATTCGTTCATTTATGACTATTTTGTAAAACCAATAATAAGCCCTGAAGTACAAGGTTACAACCTTGTAAACACAGGAATTTATATTATTCTTTTAGTAATTGCCTGCGCAATAATTTATCTTGCGCTGAGAAAAAAGATTGAGTTCAATCACAAATTCTTTATCTCAATAATTCCCTATATTTTGTTTGGAATCTCAATGCGCGTAATAATGCACCAAATCGAGGCAGGACTGCTTGTAATCAGCTGGCTGCACAAAACCGCTAGTCCCGCTGAAATTGGATTTTGGTTTTTTACCCCAGGAATATGGCTGCTCACATTCGCACTAGTAGTAATCGGATTATTGATTAGCGGAGTACACAAAAAGCACAGTATTGGAATTAATACAAAAAGATTATTTTGGTTTGGAGTAATAGTATGCGCACCGGCACTACTCTTTAACATTAGCAAATTTAATAACACGCTTGTATTTATCGGAACTGCATTACTAATAACAGCAGTTACTTTAGGAGTATCTTATTTGATAAACCGATTCACTAAATACAAAATTCTTAAAAACCCGCTAAATGTATTCATCATCGCCGGACAGGCGATTGACGGGATTGCAAGCAGCATAGCAATAACTTTCTTTAATTTCTCCGAACAACACGTGGTTTCAAACGCCGTACTCAATATTCATCCGGGACTCTTCGTCGCAATAAAAATTGTTATCGCTACGCTGATATGCTGGAGCCTTGATGATTATTTGAAAGAATATTCTGAAAAAAATAAAGATGATCCGAAAAAAATCCAAAAAAGAATCAACTTAATCGGATTTATTAAAGTTGTAATCACAATACTAGGATTTGCCACGGGACTTGCAAGCTTGTTTAAATTAGGGATAATTTAAATTACAATTTGAGTAAATTAAGGCTAATATAAATCAGAAACAGTTTAATTGGATTTAATCTGAATTCATTTAGCATGACGCTGCTCTATAAAATCAATAATATGCTGGTCGCGCATTGCAAAAAGAATATCTCCCACTCTTCCTTCGCTCATGATTCTTTTTTGAAAAAAGTACGGACTAGTTTCGCCAGGTTTAAAAACAGGAGTTTCTGATACTATCCCCCGGATGTTCGCCCACTTTGCTACAACTCTTTTAATTTCGTTATTTGATAAAAATGGATTTTCTCTTATTAAGCCTAAAATCTGCCTGGCTACTTTCAAATCCCCTTTCCTTGCAGGATGAGTTCTACTTTTGCGGGTTACCGGAACCTTAAGATTGCCAAGAAGTATTGCAGAATTTTGGGAAATTTCTTTTTTCAAAACCGCAGAAGGTAATTTTAACCCGCCCCTAATAGAGGATTTTGGAATTTTAGGTTTTGCGGTAGATAGCCGTTTAGAAAGCGAGATTATCCCATTATCAATTAACCAGCGAAAACTAGGCTCAATTGCTTTGTGCCCGATGGGGAGTTGAGGACCGCAGCGGGTATACACACTTTTCTCTCGTGTAATGTACAATGGATGTGCCTTAAAATATTCCATTAGTAACTTCCTTGCATGTTCAACGCCGGTTACTTTCCCTTTCAAAATGCTTTCCAGGGCAGTTAGTACTCCCTCCATAATCTGTCTTTGTTCGGATACAGGATTATGAAGCCAGCTTAGTCTCCTAGCAGCTTTACTTTCTTTCTTAATTCCCAAAAGAGCGTCTTTATTCAACTCTAATTTTGCCTTAAAAATAAATTCAACAAGCCCAGTGGCTTGAGTTCCATAAACTGGGAGTGTTCTTAAGCTTCCAAAACCCTTGCCGCGACGTTGAAAAAAGTTTTGCTTCATACAGCAAAATAACCAAGTTCAAACTATTAAAACATTTCCCCACAGTAAATTAATGATTAGAATGCTTTATTTGGTTGGAATTGGATTAAAACCTCAACACATAACACTTGAAGCAATAGAAGCTGTACGAGGGTGTGTACAAATATTTCTGGAGGATTATACTTCAGAATACAGTACGGGTTACTCAAAAGAACTAACCAAAATCTTTGAGAAAGATATCATAAGGCTTGGAAGGCGCGAAATTGAAGAAGGATTTATTTCGGCGCTGCTCTCAGCAAATAAAAATAATATTGCTCTTTTAGTATTTGGTAATCCTCTTACTGCAACAACGCATCTTCAAATACTACTTGATGCAAAAGAAAACGGAATCAAAGTAAGTGTACTGCCAGGAATATCAATAACTAACACTATCGCAGAAACGGGTCTTGATGAATACAAATTTGGAAGAATCGTGACAATTTGTTACCACCTAGAAGGATACGAACCAGAAAGCTTCTATGACCAGATACTGGAAAATCAAAAAATAGGTCTCCACACTTTATGCCTTCTTGATATAAAAAAAGATGAAAAACCGCAGAGAATAATGAACTGCATTGAAGCGATTGATGTACTGGAAAAGATTTTCAAAAAGAGAAATGAAAAAAGCAATAACAATAAAAGCGATTTTGAGTATATTGCTCTGATTGGAATGGCTTCAGAAAGACAAAAAATAGTTTTTGGCGAGAACAAAATTCGCGAGTTTAAGGAAATTATTCATATTTACCCGCAAAGCCTCATAGTGCTTGGCAAAACAAATGAGAAAGAAAAAGAAGCACTAGAGAAATTGAATAAGTAAACTTATACTGAGAAGATTCTCTTTAAGAGGTTGATAGAATGATTACAGAAAAAGAAATTGAAAATAAAGCCGCAAAATATGAAGCGCTTACCGCAAAAGCCCTTGATGAAATAAAACTATCCAAAAATAAAAAAAAAAAAGAAAAAAAAAACGCCGAAGATTTTCTTTCAATGGCAAAGAACTACTATAACGACGCTAAATACTTTGCCAGTAAAGGAAAAATGCTCACAGCACTAGCTGCCTTCTCTTACGCACACGCCTGGCTTGACGCAGGAGTCAGAGCAAAAATATTTGAAGCTACAAACGGCCAGCTGTTTACCCTGCCTTAAGTATCTGCTGTATCCAAAACATACCCCCTGCATATTTAAACATAAATGAACAATAGTTTCTCCATGAAATTCAACAAAATAATTCCTGAGTTTACTGTCACAAATTTTAAAAAAAGCATTTCGTTTTATACGAAAATACTAAACTACCCGCGGTTAAAACCGCGGGGGTTTTCGAAGCACGGACTCATTGTTATTTCACGTGCACCTGGCAAAACACGCAATGTTTTGCAAGGCTTCGCAAACCCATTGTTTGCTTTCATTGTTATTTCACGTGCACCTGGCAAAACACGCAATGTTTTGCAAGGCTTCGCAAACCCATTGTTTGCTTAGCGCGTGCGGATGGCGAAATTCATCTACAGGCTGAAGCGAGTAGGGTTCTTTCGCACGGGTGCCTAAAATTCAAAATTGAATACAAAAGAAAGAGTCCTAATTTTGCATTTTTATCATTAAATGGCGTCCAAATAATGATTGAAGAAAAACACTCCTTTGAACCTGAATGGATTACCGGAGAACTAAAATATCCGCTTGGGAGAGGAATAAATTTCCAAATAGAAGTAAAAAACCTGAATGAATTATCTAAAAACCCCTCAAAAAACAGGATAAAACTTTATTCCACGACAAAAGAAAACAAATACAAAGTCGGAAAAGAAACCTTTATTTGCAGAGAACTAATGATTCTAGACCCGGACGGGTATTTACTTAGATTCTCTCAAACAAGAAAATCAAAACAAATAAATGATAATTAAAAGTACAACCAAAAAAGCAACCTTTAAATATCATAATCCCCTAATCTTAGCATGTCACTATACGGACCTAGACTAAGATTGCCAAAAATGGATATTCCTAGCCCATCAAGACCCTCGTGGGATCTTGAAAAGGAAAAGAAAATAATTGTTTTTGCAATAGCTGCGATTGTCATCATAGTGGCTATTTTAGTCATTGCACCAATAATAATGAACACAATAGGTTCTTTTTGGGAGAACGCGACAAGCCCTCCTTCAATACAATTAGCTTGGAAAAACAACCCGCTTGATTTGCAAAAAGATTCAATCGCTTCAGCAGAACTGACAATTTCGTTCACGAACACCAAAAAGACTGATCAAAATATTTATTTCACGCTAAATTATCCGAATAGCGAATTACTACAGTTCTGTCCTGATTATGTTTTGTATAATGTTGCCCCGGAAGATAAAAGGACTGTAACATGCCTCTTCAGAAGAAATGGAGAGATATTCACTGGAACTTACTCAATCGAAATACAATCAAATCTTGGAAATGCAAAAACAAAACTTGAAGTACTGGCAAAATAAAAACAATAGACTTGGGTCTAAATACTTCCTTAAAATGCTTCATTAACTGCTTGTTCTCCCTTAAGCGGGTTCTTTACGAACAAACTTAAACTTTACTTCCTTAAATTCTCCTGATAATTAATGGTTTCTTCACAAGACTTTGATAAATTCCTTGCAGCGAGAGCCGCTGCGCTCGTGCGGGAAAACTTTTCCGACAGGGGGATAACTAATCTTCTTGTTGTAAAATGGGGGGGCAAATGGAGAGGAAAACTCGGACATATAAGACCCCTTGAAAACGCCGAGTATGGTTCCGTAATTGAAATTAATTCCTTACTGAAAAGCCTTGAAGTTCCGGAATATGTTCTTGATTATGTTTTGATGCACGAACTCACACACTATTTTCAGGGGTTTGGAAGCAATCATACGCGCAAACACAAACACCCCCACAAAGGAAAAATAGTAGAAAAAGAACTTGCCCGCCACGGCTGGGAAGAAATCACCCAAAAAGCCGAGAAATGGATTAAGGAAAACTGGAAAGACTTTTTTAAAAACTCAAGAATGAATTAACCAAATAGATAAAATAGCAAAAAGAACTAATTGGTGTAATTTATAGCCAAAGACATTAATTTTTGAACATTTGCTGAAGTCTTCATTGAAAAATATCGAAGCATTTTACGACTAAGCGAAATTATATTTCGCGAAGCCTCGCAAACCCAGGGGTTTGCTTAGTGCCCCACAAAACCGCTGGTTTTGTTAGGTCGTGACTAGCAAAGGACAATATTTTATTCAATTATTTATGTCCTTCGATATTAGTTTTAATATTTTGACAGCTACATTTGAATTAATTATTAATGCCCGGACTTTACCCCGCTCTGCCTATAACGCCTCTCCTCATCTTCTTTTTGCTTTAAGTAATCCATATACTCTGTTTTGAAGTTCTGAACATAAAATAATTTGCCTGTCTCAAGGAAACGGGAAATATTTTCAAGGAAAACATTAGAACCCATTACTGAAGGCATTGCGACAAAATCAACACCATTCTTGTAAAACGTGAGGGTGTCCGAGAAATAATGCGCTATCGCAAAAGTTGTAATATTTGGATAAAACTTTCTTGCCGCATTAATCATTCTCAACGCTTCATTATGATTCAATATAGTTAAAACAAGTAATTTTGCATGACGCAAATCAAGCTTCTCCCACAAAGAATCATTATCCGCAGAACCATAAACATAAGGCAAACCATCCTCAACCCCCCTTTTTACTACCTCAGGATCGTGATCCACAATAACAACCTGATGATGACTAGAAAGAGCATCCCCTAAACCACGCCCAATAGTCCCTCCCCCAACAATAACAATATGGTCATTCAATGCCTTCTTGCTCGGCATAGCTTCAATCTCATTAAGCTTCCTTCTGAAAAACCTCCGCCTTAAAGACTTCGGCAAATGATCCGCCTCATCATAAAACAACTGAGCAACCCTGCTTGAAGAAGTAGTCAAGTAAGGAGTAACAATCATTGAAACCGCAATAATTGTGATTAAAAAAGAAAATAATTCATTTGAAAGAACACTAGTCCCAGCTGCAGTCACTGTTACCGCACCGATTCCCGCAAGCTCAAAACCAAACTCCGAAACTTGTCCTAAGCTAATCCCCACACGAACAGCCATCTTGCTTCCAAAACCAGAAAGCAGTGTAATGAAAAACAAAATAAGAGGCTTAATCACAAAAATAATTAAGATAATTATAAACAT
>JAPLVQ010000170.1:0-1719 GCA_026397035.1 Candidatus Iainarchaeum sp. | reverse complement strand
GAAACAAAAAATATTGTTAAGAAAAAGTCACGCAAAGCCCTGACTCTTGAAAAAATCTCCGAATTATAAGCAAGAGTGCTTAAAGAAAGCCCACCGATAAAAGCCCCAATTGGTTCAGGAATACCAAGCAGCCTGCTAAGCCCAATAAAAACAAAAGCAGTCGCAATACTTACTATAAAAAACAATTCCTGCTCCTCAGAAGCAATCTCAAAAAGCTTTGGAAAAATATACTTGTTAGCAAAAAAAGCAATCCCAATTAGTAAAAGACTTTTTAATATAATTACCCCAAAAAACCAAGGAGAAGTAATTCCTGTAATGTTTGAAAGCAAAGGATAAAAGAATACTACCAAAAAATCCTGCAAAAGCAGGATAGAAACCATAATTCTTCCATTAAGCGTATTAATCTCATTCCTATCAGTAAGAAGTTTAACCACAATCATTGTAGAAGAAAATGCGACAATCACACCGACAAACAAAGCCTGCTGGGAATTTAACAACCCAAAAGGAACAGTCAAAAGAAAAGTAACAGCAATAACTAAAAATACTTGTAAAATCGTTCCGAAAAGAATCGGCTTACCAATACTCAACAACCGCTGAATAGAAGTTTCAATCCCAATTGAAAAAAGCAAGAAAGCCGTTCCGAGAGTAGACAAAAGAACAATTTCATTAGTAATCTGGGGAATCCCCAAAACATAAGTACCTCCAAACAAATTAAGAGAAATACTGCCCAAAATCAAAGGACCAACTATTATTCCAGCAATAATATAAGTAAAAAGCGTAGGCTGTTTAAAACGCCTAAGAAGAACAGTAATCACAGCTGCTGCAATAACAATCTCAGCAATATGAACAAACAAAGTTAATGCTCCAACCGCTTCAGACACAAAAACACACCAATTAAACCTGAATAATAAGCATTTCTTGGTTTAAAATGTTTTCTTTAAGGGAACACAAGCGCACAAAACTAGAAAATCTAGCCTTACTTATACTTAATTCCAAAAGGCTAGATTTGATTCTGCTACATTTAAGTTCAAGTACTTACTCGTCAATACATGCAGTTTTGATTCGAAACCTTTCCATAGCAATATCTCTTCCAAGCAATTTGATTGAATCGACAACATCGTTTCTACATCTATCCAATGGAAAAGTGCTTGTTATATTTTCATCCCCATTGCCATAGGGATTTTTTATCAATTCATTTTCCCCAACAGCATACTGAACAATAAACGGTTTTTTCCTCCAATCAAGCTCTTTAAACCAACCCATGACAGAAGGTCCCGCCTCCCTTAGTGCCATTAAAAAGGCTCTTTCTGAAATAAACTTCCTTTTATCAAGCGACTTAAACAAACTCAAAGCGGAGCGATAATCCTTCAACTGTTTATTAATTTCGTATATATGTTTGCGTAATCTCTTTACTTTTGGATTTTCAAAAAGCTGTTTTTGTTTTTCACCCGCCAGCGCAAGCCTATCATTATATTCAATCAAAAACTTTGCAGCCTCAGATTTACCTACAAGCCGTGCAACTTTTTTAATGTCGCCCAGCGAAATTGTGTGTTTTTCCGCCTTTCTAACATACTGCAGCAACTGGCGCTTATTCGCTTTGTACATAAGCCTTGAAACAAGATAACTATTCATCTCCCTAATCTTATCAGAAGAAAATAGGGCGCGCAAATGGGGATTCTTTAATTCTCTGCGCTTCACTTCACCCATACTAACTTTATT
>JAPLVQ010000014.1 GCA_026397035.1 Candidatus Iainarchaeum sp. | reverse complement strand
TGAGAAATTGAAGCAGAAAGAATCTTCTTTTTTGCATATTTTTCCGAATGAAGTAGATGAAGAGCAGTTACTGGTTCTTTTGCAGAAGCTTGCGCGTTATCAAAAAAAGTATCTTATTGCAAAGCATCCCGAATTTGCTCCTTATTTTAGGGATATTTATCTTTTGCACCAGTTTGTGGAATTGTTTTATAATTTTTGGAGGAATTATGAGCGTTTCTTTGTATGTTATTCTGATGAAATGTTAGTGGTTCCGCATTACACAAGACCTTATTCTACTTTCAATGACACAGTAGAAGTATTAAATCATTTAGTGAGAAAAATTTACCGTGATGTGTGTGAAAATATTACTGGCGAGCACCCTAATGTGTATCGTCAGGTTCCTGCTGGAGCACAGGTGGGGCTTATTGTGGTAGAGGAAAAGCCAAAACTTCCTTATCCTTACACAAAGTTAGAAAGAGTGAATTTCATTAAGCAGGTTTTAATAGAGCCTCCATTGATAATTGATCCTCCAACAAATACGAGAACTGGGGAGTTTAAGCGGGTTGAAAAAAATCCTCTTGATTTTATTCCTTATCTTGAAGAGCGTGAGTGGCTTTGTTATCCCGCGCAAGTAGGGGATTTAGTGATTCATGTTTTTTTTAGTAATAAGTTCATTGGTTTAGGCACGGCGTTATCGAATCTTTTTGATCTTGCAACGGAGGATCAATTGAAGAGAAAACCTGATGCGGTTTTTCTTTATGGGGTTCCAAAGAGTATTGCAAAGAAGATTGATGTTGAGTCAACTGTTTTCTTTGAGGATGAATTAAACGTTCTTCTTGTTGGGTGTATTCCTGAGGGGGATGAGTTTGCTTATTTTGGTTACTTAAAGAAAATGATGCTCACTCTTCATAATGTTATAATGATGAAACGTAACAGGCTTCCTGTACATGGTGCGATGGTGAAAATCGGTCTCAAAAACAAAAAATCAGCCAATATTATTTTCATGGGGGATACTGGCGCAGGCAAGTCAGAATCACTTGAAGCGTTTAGAAGAATCGGCGAGGAGTATATTAGAGAAATGACTGTTGTGTTTGATGATATGGGAAGTTTAGGTATTGAGAATGGAAAAATTAAAGCGTATGGTACTGAAACGGGGGCTTTTGTTAGGCTTGATGATTTAAATCCTGGTTTTGCTTTTGGGAATATTGATCGTTCTATTATTATGAGTCCTCAAAAAAAGAATGCGCGTGTTGTGCTTCCAATTACTACTTTAAAAGAAGTTCTTGAGGGCCAGAGGGTGGATTATTTGCTTTACGCGAATAATTATGAGGTTGTGGATAAAACTCATTCTGTAATTGAAGTATTTAAAACAAGTGAAGAAGCGATTGAAATTTTTAGAAGGGGGAGGAGCATGGCGAAGGGAACGACTTCGCTTACTGGAATTAACGAAACTTATTTTGTGAATATTTTTGGTCCGGCGCAGTATAAAGAGCTTCATAATAAACTTGCTGAAAAATTCTTTATTACTCTTTTTGAAAACAAAACAGTGGTGGGCCAGATTCGCACAAGGCTTGGAATTAGCGGGTTTGAAAATTCTGGACCAAAAGATGCGGCAAGAGCGCTGCTTGAG
>JAPLVQ010000160.1:3199-4166 GCA_026397035.1 Candidatus Iainarchaeum sp. | reverse complement strand
GCCGTATATTCCTGGCGCAATGCTTTTTGCGAGCATTTCATAAATTATCGGGTTTGTTGAAAGTTTTTTTATCGCTTCTTCCTCTTCTTTAGTTACTTTTACTTCAGAGAATTCTCTTTCAGTTTCTTCTAAATAATTTACTTCAAGGTATCTACCAAAAACCGTTTTTTTGTCTTTTTCTGGAGGGATTAGTCTCACGACTCCCGTGAACATTGTTTTGTCCCCTAGAGCGACTTTATTTACTAAATCCTCGCTTACGTAAACTTCAATGTTTGTCGGCTGGTCATTTCCTTTTAGTTTTTCAAGTGTTTCCTGTATTTGGATTTTTTGGTAGTCAATGAATCCGCTTTTGTCTTCTTCCAGCTCAAATTCTTTGTTGTGGCATTCGCATAACCCGGGGTATTTTGTTTTTTGTTTTTCCTGAATTATTTTATAAACATTACCGCATTTTTTGCATTTCCAGTATGCAAGCATTAGTTTTGGCTGTACAAAAGTTATTTGCCTTACTAGTCCTTCTATGCAAATGAGTTTTCCAATGTGTTTTGAACTGATGTTTCGAACATCAATTTCCCTGTCTGTTGGGAGGTTTGATATTCTTATGTGGGGCGTGAAGGGGTCTGTTGTGAGTGTTGGTATATGGATTGACTGGATCGCGGTTTTAGCGGCTTCGATTACGCTATCGGGGTTTTCAAGTAGTTCATCAGCGAGCGGGGGATCAAATTTTTCAAGGATTTTGTAATCTATTACTACTGAACGTTCTTCCGGAAATAATTCCACTACTCGCTCAATTTTTTTCTTGTATTCAGTGTTAAAGAATTCTTCGAAGCGTTCGACAAAAGGAGAGCCTTTTTGTTTTTCTATTTCTTCTAAGTTTAAATCCATCCCAACCATTCTCTATTATTTCTTCTTTCGACGGCTTTTAATTGCTTTTGAAAGTAAATTGCCGGTGCTAGCAAACTTTAAGTCT
>JAPLVQ010000160.1:0-3171 GCA_026397035.1 Candidatus Iainarchaeum sp. | reverse complement strand
TTGGTGCTCCACCTACCTTTTGGCAGTCTTGTTTCTTGTTTTTTGAAAAGAGCAGGATTCGCTTTTAATTAAACAAAAATTTCACGCTTTGTTTTTGTTTTAACCAAAGGCAAGGTGATTTTTCCCTCTAATCCTGTTCTTTTTTTGGAGCTATTAACTTATTTTTCTTAGAGAAAAAGTGTTGGGTATCCAATTAAACCAAATTACCTTTAGTTCTTGGATTATTTTTCTCTTTGTACTATACTCTGCTCTCTTTAATTAATACTTTTAGGGTTCGAAAGTCGAACCAAATAGGTCTTCGGCGTAAATAAAATCCGAACCTTATGTTTTGCGAGGTTAATTTTGAATATTTCACAACCCTGCTTTTTTACTGCTAAGATAATTCTATAGCGAAGGACATAAATAATTGAACAAAATATTGCTCTTCGCTAGTCGCAACCAAACAAAACCAACGGTTTTGTGAGGCACTAAGCAAACCCCTGGGTTTGCGAGGCTTCGCGAAATATAATTTCGCTTAGTCGTAAAATGCTTCGGCATTTTACAATGAAGACTTTCGGCAAATGTTCAAAAATTAATGTCTTTTGCCCCTAGTTTTCATTAATTATTTTTAGCCGGCAAAGCCGTAAACTTGGATTATTTCTTATGCGAATACAGCTCAAATTTGTGCGAATACAGTCCAAATAAAAGCAAATCAACCGAACATATATTTAAATATAACTTCGGTTGCTCCTATATATAGTGGTTTTTATGAAGCTTCCTTTGAGAAATTTATTAAAGAAACAGGCTCATGTGGAGCTTGCGTCTCTTCAGGATGAAGCATGCGAAATAATGTATGCTGTATGTCCCACTGCGGTTTTTCATGGGGGAACATCTATTTGGCGTTGTTATTCTGGAAATCGTTTTTCTGAAGATCTTGATTTTTACGCGCAAATAAATGATTCTTTTGAACAAAATCTTGTGATTGAAACAAAAAAAAGGGGGCTGTCTGTTTCAAAATTTCGCAAAACCAAGAACAATATTTTCGCAAAGATTTCAAATGGTCGAATAGAGGTTTCTTTGGAGATTGCGAAAAGAAAGAAAACCGGTGCGCTTCTTGTTCAGTATGAAAAAGTAGACGGGGCAGTTATCAATGTATTCTCGTTGTCTAAAGAAGAATTAATTGTGGAAAAAGCTGGCGCTTTTTTGAATAGAAGGCTTATTCGCGATATTTATGATGTGTATTTTCTTTCTTCTTCGGCTGATTTAACAAAAGTTAAAAATGAGTTAAAGGATTTCGTTTTTAAAGCTCCTTTGCCCGTTGATGAAAAGAATCTAAAAAGCTTGTTGTACTCGGGAGCCGTACCTTCTTTTGAACAGATGCTTGCCGCAATAAAGAGGAGAAGTTTATGAAGTATATGAAAGAATTTTTAGAAGTATTTTCTTTGCGGGAAGTATTCTCAAATAGAGATGCAGCGCTTTTTTTAAAATCAAATGGCGCTTCAAAAAATTATGTTAGCCTCTTTTTGAATAAACTGGTTGCTAAAGGGAAGATTATCCGGTTGACTAGAGGAATTTACTCATTCTCCAGAAAGATTGATTTTGTTGAAAAAGCAATTTTTCCATCGTATCATGGATTGCAGGATGCCTTGTCCTTGCACGGGCTTTGGGGGCAGCAGACAATACCTGTAATAATTACTCCAAGAAAGTTTCGTTCTGGGGAAAGAACTGTTGCCGGCGGAAAAGTACTTGTCAGGCGGATTAATAGAAGAATGTTTTTTGGTTATGAATCAATTCCACAGTTTGATTTTTGGGTTACTGTTTCAGATTTAGAAAAAACCTTGATTGATTTTGCTTATTATAATGAACCGTTAAGTGAAGAAATACTTGTTGAAATAAAAAAACGAATTAAAAAAGAAAAGTTTGTTCGGTATTTGAAGCAATCAACAAAAAATCTGAGAAACAAGATAAAAAAAAGGTTTGACTGTTAAAAGTGAAATTATTGTCCAAAACAATTAGTGCTTTTGCAGTGCTTCTTTAATGAGTCTTGCTGTTTCTATTTGTTCCATTGGAGCGGCTTTGCGGCGTTTCTCGTCAATAATAATGTTATCTCCGTTTTTTCTTGGGATTATGTGAAAGTGAACATGATTAATGAATTGTCCTGCCGCTTTGCCATTTTTCTGGGAAACATTAATTCCGTCCGCTCCGCTTACTTTTCTTATTGCTCCGACAAGGTTTTTCACTACAAGAATTATTTCTTTTAAATATTCATCTTCTACGGTATCTATGGTTTCGAAATGCTTTTTTGGAATGACTTGTGTGTGGCCGATTAATAATCCTGCTGGGTTTAGTTCAACAAAAGCGAGTACGTACTCGTTTTCAAATATTATTGCTGGTTCTATTTCGTGCTTCGCAAATTTGCAAAAAAGGCATTCTTTGTTCAAGTCGCGCGCTTCACAATTTTTTTTAGCTTCTTTTCCCATGCTAGAATTAGTATAGAATCGTTTTTTAAATTTGATTAAAAAAATAGAAAAAGCAAAGGACGAATCCTTTGCTTCTTAATTTTGTTTCTACTGAAGGTCTATCTTCAATCCGCCTGTTAATTTTACTATAATTATATTGTATATAACAGCGCCTATTATTCCAGCGATTGCTCCGCCGATTAGCCCGCCTATTATAGCCATTACTAATCCAACTATTCCCAAAGCTCCGCCTGCTAATGCAGCGCCGGGTATTGCAGCCATAAGTCCGCCCAAAGCGAGCATTCCTATACCCATTATTATTCCATATATCAATCCGCCTACTGCGCCAACTTTTAATGCTGACATGTAGTCGATTGCTTTAATTGCTTGTATTCCCATTTTTAAAACCCCCATTTTTAACCCCAGAAAATTCCAAGGTAATTGGATGATGTAGCTCAATTGAGTATTTAATCATTTCTTTGGTGTTTTTTGCGCTGGAGGATGTCCGTAAATCTTTTTTGGACTCCTTTTGTTTAGAAAAAGCTTATTTTTGTTCGGTTAAGTTAATTAGGTAGAACCTCCCTTTATTTTATTGGTTCAAAATATAGGGAGGTTTTACACTTGTATGAGAAAAAGAAGAGGAAATGTTTCTATAAACGTATCGATTTTGGAAAGCAACCGTTGGTTGTTTTCTCGCGTGAGAAAACTCACCCAGTCACTGGTTTTACTCTCG
>JAPLVQ010000060.1:614-3550 GCA_026397035.1 Candidatus Iainarchaeum sp. | reverse complement strand
TTTATTGATTCAAACCTTCAAAGTATTCGCCCGCTTATTGCGTGTGCAGTAGTTAAGGGATTAAAGGTGGATGATAATTTCATCAAACAGATGGTTCAGCTTCAGGAAAAGATTGGAGAGAATTACGGCAGGAAAAGAAAGGAAGTCGGCATTGGATTATATGATTTTGATATAATGAAGCCTCCTGTTTATTATAAAGGTTTTAAGGACGAGGAAATTGAGTTTGTTCCTATTGACTGGAAAGTAAGTATGCGTCCGAGTGAAATCCTTGTCCAGCATGATAAAGGAAAGTCTTATTGTCATTTGCTTGAGGGTGTAAAGTATTTCCCAATTGTAATTGATTCAAAAAATGTTGTTGCTTCAATGCCTCCCATAATTAATTCTCAAAATACTGGTAAAATTACTGCGAGTACAAAGAATCTTTTTATTGAGTGTACTGGTTTTAAGTGGGTGACTGTTAGTACTGCGCTTGAGGCAATGTGTATGGCGCTTAGCGATAGGGGAGGAAAAATTCAGTCTTGTAAAATTCACTTTCCAAAAGAAACTGATCCTTATCCGGCAAAATTGTGTAATACGCCGGCGTTCAAAACTGAGAAAATGTCTTTCACTAAAGAGCTTGTTGAAAGGAAAACTGGTTTAGGGCTTAAGGATAAAGAGATTTTGGATTTACTAGCGAGAGCAAGGTATAATGCGGAAATTAAAGGTGAAAAGATTACTGTTGAGTATCCATCATACCGTACTGACATAATGCATCCAGTGGATGTTATTGAGGATATATTAATTTCGTATGGCTTTAATAAAATCGTGCCAAATAAAGTTGAGATGAATGTTGTTGGTTCCCAGTTAAAAGAAGCTGAATATCTTGATCTAGTTAGAGAAGGTTGTGCAGGACTTACTCTTCAGGAAGTCTTAACTTATAATATGACTGCAAAGCAAATTCAGGGAATAAATATGCTTTCGCCAAGCGAAGAATTTGTTGAGATTGCTAATCCTGTGTCGAATAATTATGAGATTCTACGAAAGAGAATTTCTCCTCAGCTATTGGATTTTCTTGCGAAGAACAAGAATCAGGAATATCCTCAGAGGATTTTTGAAGTTGGTACTTGTCTTTCAATCAATCCGAGTGCGGAGAACGGGATTAAGCAGACAAATAATCTTTGCGTTGTGCTTACTCATTCAAACGTGAATTACACTGAGATAAAGTCTTTCTTTGATTCTTTGTGCAAATACCTTGGCTTGAAAGCTGAAGTAAAGAAGCACGCTTTCCCTTTCCTTGGTGAGAACGCTGCTCAAATAACAATCGGAGACAAGAACGGTTACATTGGTGAAGTAAAAAAAGAAGTGATTGATGCTTTCGGATTGAGAAAACCCGTTTGTGTTTTTGAGATAGAACTTTGAACCCCCTTTGGTAATGCTAATGGACTATAAAATTGTTGGTAAAAGAGTAATAGTTTCTTTTGGGCAAAAATGCTGTTTTGACTGTAAGTACTGCTATACTTTTTCAAAAAACTTTGATAATTTTACAAAGCGTAGTGCAAAAGAGATTTTTAAGGCATTACAGAAGCTTGATTGTAAAAAATTTGACACCATTTATCTAAGTTGTGATATGGAACCTTTTGTTAATGAAAAAGAGGCAGTTAAACTAATCATGTTACTTTCAGGGCTTGGGAAAAATATTCATTTTACCACAAAGAAAGTGCTTTCAAAGAGTACACTAAATTCGTTAGTTAAGATAAATAATGCGTTGCAAAAGAAAGGATGTTTATTGATTCCTGCTGTGACAATAGCCGCCATGAAGTCAGCATCGTTTCTTGAACCCGCGCCAATTCCGTCTGTTGAAGACAGAATTAATTTTATCAAAACTCTCTCAAAATGTGGGTTCAAAGTAATCTTTGCAATGCGGCCTTTTCTTCCAGTTGTTGGTCTTGAGGAATACAAGGGACTAATTGATTTAGTAAAAAATGATGTTGCCTGTGTTTTGGGGGGAATTTTCTATTTTGATTCCGAAGGAGTGATTGAGGGGCGTATTGGGTGTAAAATTAATTTGTGTGAGGAGTCTTTGATGGATTTTGTGGACAACTATTCAAAGTGGTATGTTTACTCTGGGGAGAAAGAAAGGGAGTTTGTTAATGCTTATTGTGCAAAAAACAACATAAAGTTTTTTATGAGAAGTAAGCCTGCAATAAATTATATTTGCGGGCAATTTAACAGTGCAGACGAATAAAGCTTCTAATTAATGTCAGTTAATAATGAGTTCACAAACCCCATATTCCCATCATTTAGCACAATTACATTGTATTTTTTCTTAAAATGTTCAATATCTTTTTCAGTTTCTGGACTCAAAAACGCGATTGAGATTAAGGTTTTGTATTTTATTCCTTCAACCATGTCCAAATCATAAAACGAGTCGTCAAGGAGAAGTATATTGTGCCGGTCTTTTATTGAGTCATAGTGTGGAGTATTTATTATTTCAAATTCGTTCTTGTTTAGGGCATGAATAATTTTGCCCTTATATCCTTTCACGTTTCCGTTTGCATCGAAGTCAAAGTAGTTTGATATTACTTGTATGTTTGGAGTTAGTGCGCTTTCTTGTTTTAGCATTTCATCAATTAAGTCTCCAAGTGCAGCGGACATTATTAAGAGCGGGACTTTTTTATTTGCTAATATTTTGAAGAACTCTCTGGCACCTTCTCTTAGCTGGATGTTTTTGTCATTATTGATTTTTGTTATGAGTGATTTTGTCATTCCACTTTTTGCTATTAGAGTTATGTGCGTACTCCACCATTCCTCCATTTTTAAGAGTTTTTCAGCCTTTGGTATTTTCGGGTCAATTTCAATCGGGCGGTATTTGTCATGTAGTTCAAAGGCTTTTTTTGGATAAGCTTTAGTCAAGTAGTTTCCATATCTTAGTTGCGCAATTATCGTTTTTACGTTTT
>JAPLVQ010000060.1:0-548 GCA_026397035.1 Candidatus Iainarchaeum sp. | reverse complement strand
TTTACAAACGCTTTTGTTAATGTCTTGTCAAAGTCCGAAACTATGTGCAGCTTTTCTGCTCCCTCTTTAATTAGTTTTTGCTTTTTTTCTTTGAATTCTTTTTGATTTACTATTATTACTTCTTCTGGCCCGCTTTTTGTTTTCTTTTCCTGTTTTGGCATTCTTGTTCGCCCCCTTGTTCTTGTTCCTGATTTTCGTCCCAAAGAACCATATTATTACTAGTATAACTGCGGCAATTACTACTGCATCAATTATTTGGGAGTATTGTATTATTGTGTCCCAGTTTTTTTGGAGTTGAGTTCCAACTACAAGTAGTATTCCGTTCCAAATTAGTCCCCCAAAAGCAGTGTATAATATAAACTTCTTAAATTTCATGTCCGCGGTTCCTGCGGGGATTGAGATTACATGGCGAACAGCAGGGATGAATCTGCAAATAAAAATCATTTTTTCTCCCGGTTTAGCCACGCTGAATTGATTTCTTATCTCTTTTTCTATTCCTTCCTCCGTATTTAAAGATTTCATTTTTATATCCAAAGATTGCTGTCTGT
>JAPLVQ010000043.1 GCA_026397035.1 Candidatus Iainarchaeum sp. | reverse complement strand
ATATCATCGAGAGTAAAACCTGTGACTGGGTGAGTTTTCTCACGCGAGAAAACAACCAACGGTTGCTTTCCAAAATCGATACGTTTATAGAAACATTTCCTCTTCTTTTTCTCATACAAGTGTAAAACCTCCCTGTATTTTTAACCAATAAAATAAAGGGAGGTTCTACCTAATTAACTTAACCGAACAAAAATAAGCTTTTTCTAAACAAAAGGAGTCCAAAAAAGATTTACGGACATCCTCTCGCCGGCAAGAAGCTTGAGGTGGATTTAAAATGACAATTCAAAACAATATAATTCGAGAAATAATGAACAAAGAAGACTTACAAAAGTTGATTGCTCTTGGAGAAGGTTACAACCTTGAATTCAAGGAAAACTTCACAGACTCGCTTGATAAGGAAATGTGTGCTTTTGCTAACACTGTTGGTGGAAGAATAATTATCGGTGTAAATGATGCAGGGCAAATAGTTGGAGTAAATCCTACTAACAGACTCAAGTCACAAATCCAAAACATTTCAAGAAACCTTGACCCAAAACTAGGAGTAGTTATTAAGGCAATAGAAAACGTAATTGTTGTAACAGTTCCTGAAGGCAACAACAAACCATACTCGATTAGCGGAAAATTTTACGAAAGACAAGGAACCAATTCTCAACAATTAACAAGAGATGAAATAAGAGAATTCTTCAAAAAAGAAGGATTGCTATTATTTGATGAAAAAATTAATCAAAAGTTTGACATAGAAAAAGACCTTGACGAAAAAGCATTTGAGACCTTCTTGAAAAGAAGCAAAATAACTCCACCCAAAGAAAAAATTGATTTATTCAGAAACCTTTCACTTATTGAAGATCATAAAATGAAAAATGCAGGAGTGTTACTATTTTCAAATAATGTAACAAGATGCATTAATAATGCTCAAATAATTTGTGTGCTATTTCAAGGCAAAAGCAAATACAAAATACTTGACAACGCAGAATTTGATGATGATTTATACTCAAGTTACGAAAATGCAATTACTTATATAAAATCCAAACTCAATAAAGAGTTCATAATAAAAGGAGGCCCACACGAAGAACATTTAGAATTGCCCGAAGATGCACTTAGAGAAGCTCTTCTAAACGCAATTGCACACAGGAACTACTTTTCAAATGCAATAATAAGCGTGTACATTTACTCTGACAGAATAGAATTCGTCAATGCAGGAGGGCTAGTTAAAGGACTAAAAATTTCAGAATTAGGAAAAATAAGCCTGCCAAGAAACCTTTTACTATTTGGCTTAATGCACAGAATGGATCTCATCGAAAAAGCAGGTTCAGGAATAAGAAGAATGCGAGACGCAATGAAGGAATACAAACTTGAAGGACCAAAAATAGAAGCCGACGAAGACTGGTTCACAGTAACATTCAACCGCCCCGACCTACAAAAAGCAAGCCTAGAAGACAGACTAAAAAGTTCGGAGAAAAGTTCGGAGAAAAGTTCGGAGAAAGTTATTTTATTCATAAAAGAAAACCCAGCAATAAGCGCAAAGGAACTAGCTGACAAGATAGGAGTTTCAAGTAGAGCAGTAGAAAAAATAATTTCTAAATTAAAACAAAAAGGCACTCTAAAACGCATAGGTCCAGACAAAGGCGGACACTGGGAAATAAAAAAACAAATCTAACTGCATTATAAGATTCTGAAACTGGTGTTATGATGAATGAAAACCTTGTTTCACTGACCTTCAAAGAAGGGGTAAGAAAAGTCAAAGAAATAGAACTTAATCAAGACCCTTTCGTGATAAGCGATTTTCATTTAAATCATAAAAATATTATTCTATATTCTAACAGACCGTTTACATCAATTGAAGAAATGAATAATTCGTTGATACAAAACTGGAATAATATTGTTGAAGAAAACGATTTAGTTATCTTTGTTGGGGACTTATTTTTGGGGCACAAAAAAGAATTAGAAAAGTGGCTTTCTTTGCTTAAAGGAAAAATTATTTTTATAAAAGGTAATCATGATTCAAAAAGCTTTAATGCACTAAAAGAACTTATAATAACCTTTCGAGGACAACGATTTTTTGTTACTCATAATCCTAAAAATAACCCATTTGATTGGCAAGGTTGGATGATTCATGGTCATTGTCACAACAAAAACCCTGAAAAATATCCCTTAGTTAATCAAATAAATAAAACGATTAATGTAAGTTGCGAACTCACGAATTATACGCCAATGCGACTAAGTACAATACTAAAACAAATTAAGAATGAATAATAAGTATTTGCACAAAAGCATTCAAAGCTCACTTTTGTAGTAACATCAATTATTCAGAACTAATCCAATTATCCGTTTATTTTTAATCATCCAAATCAATAACTACCAACTGATGATTAGGCATTCGGATTTTAATTCCTGTCTTGTGAGTATGCAAGAAGCGATTTTTGAAGCAAAAGAAGCTGGATTGAAAGCAATTGGTTTTCCTGTCAAAAAATCCTGTTCAAGAATATGCCCGTGCCGTCTAAGAACTCTTTGAACAACAACTCCAGTTCCTTTACTTGACTCTACAACAGCATCAGATATTTTTTGAATCTGTTTGGCTTGTTGTTCGCTTTGGGAAAAACAATACTTGTACTTTTTAGAAGATTGTAAAAATACTCTCCCACCAAGCTTTTTGCGTTGTTTATTAAAACTAGCAAAATTAGTCAACTCTTTCATTGTAAGAATATGCTTACTGGAAGGAAAAACATTACTCACAAAAAACACAACCCTATTGTACTATTCCAATTACTTTTTTTATTTGGTTAATTTCTTTAGTGACAAGTTTTTTGTTGATAGTTTGCATATTTTCTTCTATTACTATTGGCACGTCGAGTTCTTTTAGGCATTTAATTGTTGCTAGAAACTTTTTTGATGCGTGTTGAGTGCTTAAGTGGTTTACTTGATAATTGGTTATACTAAAGTGTACTTGCATTATTTTGTCTTTCCAAGTGTCTACTATTCTTTTAGTTTCTTTGTTAGGCCAGGAATATGAATGGCTCACATCTAAGCATAAACCAAAATGATTGTGTTCATTAAGGACTTTTTCAAATCCACATCGTTCAGGATTTTTTCGCTTACTATTTTTGTGTCTTTTTGGCATATTTTCTGTGATAAATTGAACATTGTTATTTTGCCCAATTTTTATTAACTTTTCTGACGGAATTTGGTGTGGGTGTATTACTAGTCTTTTTGCATTAACTTCTCTATAGTCATTAAGTATTTTGTAAAAGTCTAAAGTATCTTGTTCTATTCTATCAGGAAATCTCAAGAATTTGAAATGAATGTGTAAACTTGTATCTAATTTCTTTGATAAAATATTTTTGTCGATTTTAGTTAAGGGTCTTTCATCATACCATTTTCCATAAGTATATTCAATACCGTCAATTCCAAGTGAGTCAATATATTCAACCACTCTAATTTGGTTAACAAAGCGATAAAAATTTCCTGTGGCAAAGGAAAGCAATTTCATAAATCAATAAGCATGCCGCGTAATTAAAAAAGTATGCTTTAAATTAAGGAATAAGCTAATTTTATTCTTTCAAAAGTGTGTGGGGTCAGTTTAAAATTTTCTAGTTCTTCAAATTTAACCCATTTTACTTCTTCGGTTTCATCAAGGGGTTTTGGAACTCCACTTTTAATTTGTGCGGTAAAACTAATGTTTATTTTATGATCCTCGCTTAAGTGACTCTCTAAATATTGTAAATCAGAAATCTTTACTCCAACTTCTTCAAAGACTTCTCTTTTCAAATCTTCTTCTAAAACAGATTGAACATTTTCAGTAGCATCAACTTTGCCGCCAGGTAAGCCCCAAAGTCCAGGCAATACATCCTCTGTTGAACTTCGCTTACCCAATAAAACCTCTTTTTTGTCATTAAAGATTACTGCTGCAAGAACTACTTTGTAAAAATATTTTTGTTCCATTCTAAACCACTTATTATCAAAATTTTAGTTGCCCTTCTTTTTTCATTTTATGATATGCATCTTTGCGTTCTTTCCTTAATCTTTTGGCTTCTTCTACCGTGCTTGCCTTTATTCCTTCAAAAACGTGAGGATGCCGATACTTCATTGACCAATTTATTTAGTTCCTTAAAGACTTTCTCCAAATTGACTTTTTTCTTTTTCTCGCCAAGTATTGCCAAGTAAATAACATCAAACAAGACATGCCCTAATTCCTCATTAATTTCATCATTATCGCCAAGTTTAATTGCTTCTTCAAGCTCATCCAATTCTGACTTTATTTGAATTATTTGGGGTGCTTTTTATTATTTTAATCCAAGTATGGGGTGGTTATTTCCTTCTCCAATCCAAACAGCGCATTCTTTTATGCAATTAATTGCTGATGGAACCCTTCTTGGGCTAATATTAACTAGTTTGTTAAATCTAATACCTCCATTTATTCTGGCAATAATTTTTGCAATAGTTTTGGGAACTATAATGGGAATTAACAGAACAATTTACAAAATATTTAATCCTATTTTGTCAGCAATTTATCCGATTCCATCGTTAGTCTGGTTGCCTTTTATAATATTATTTTTAGGCTTCACAATAGAAGCTATTTGGTTTGTTATTTTTGTTTCCAGCTTTGTGAGGATCATTTACAGCGTTATTGGCGGTGTCCAAAATATTAATATTGAATATATCTTGGTTGCAAAAAATTTGGGTTTTAATAAAGTCAAAATAGTACTGGGTGTGATTCTCCCCTGTGCCCTTCCCCAAATTATTACTGGACTAAGACTTGGTTTTGGTTCTGCATGGAGATCCTTGATAGGTGCAGAAATGCTGGTAGTAACATTAGGAGGACTAGGAAAATTTGTTTGGATGGCTCAATGGTATTTTGATTTTGATAAAGTAATAATTGGCATAGCAGCAATATCCCTGATAA
>JAPLVQ010000172.1 GCA_026397035.1 Candidatus Iainarchaeum sp. | reverse complement strand
TGCTTGTAAAAAATGCTGCAATATGGTTCCATCTAAATCGGTGCTACTTCATATAAAAAAGATTAAGGCAATTATAAAGGAGGCAAAAGAAAAGCTTGGAATTAGAACGGTAGTTTTCATAGGAGAGGGTGAAACAACCCTTGCCCCTAATTTTAAAACAATAATTTCCTATGCCGAAACACTTGGCTTGTATAAAATAATCTTTACAAATGGCTACTACCTTGATGAGAAACTTGCTAATTTTCTTGTAAGCAAAAACGCGTCAATTGTTTTCAGCGTTGACAGTCTGCAAAAGAACAAGTATGAATATCTTACAGGAACAAAAGGTTCATTTGACAGGGTAATGCAAAATATTGAGTATTGCAGAAAGATTTATTCTGGTAAAGCATGCACACGAAAAGGAAAAAGAGTTGTTATGCTGGCAATGAATGTATTAATAACAGCGACAAGCAAAATGGAGGCAAAACAAATTTTTGAATTTTGTGGAAACGACATTAAGCTTGCATTTAATTACCCTGTTATGAAAGGAAACGCTCAAGAAAACGCGGGATTGTTTGAATGTAATTTGAAAACTGCCAAAAAGAATTACTCCGTTACAAATTACACGCCTAGAACTGGTAATTGCGGCTATTTCTTTAATGGAATAACATTTGGCATAGATGGGAGTCTTCTTGCCTGCCCCTACACACTTGAAATGACTGGCAAAACAGTCAATATTTTTGATACAGATATTGAAACTGCTGTGAAAATTCATGACCAATTTATAAAACAATTTAGAAAAGTTGATGATAAATTTTACTGTGTAATCAGGAGCTCAAAGTACAAAAAGTTTATAACTGGAATTTAGTATCTTATTATAGCCTTGGTCTGCATAGAATATAATTTGCTTTTATTTTTAGATTCGGCTTTTGTGGAACTAAAATGTGTTTTGATTCAATACTCTCAAAATTCTTGCTGAAAAGATTTTCTAAATTGAGGAGTGTTGAAAAGTATATTTCAAATCCTGCAGGGGCTACCCTTAATTTTCTTTTACCCATAAATTCAGAATCTCCGCTGAATGAAACGGATAAATACATGCCGTTTGGTTTGAGATGCTGTGAAATTTCTTCAAGGTATTTGATCCGGTCGTTTTCATTAGTGATTTCATGCAAAAAGCGCCAATCAAATATAAAATCAAATTTTTCTTTTAACTTATGTATTTCGTGATAGTCAGGTTGACTGAATTCAACTGGGATATTCTCTTTGCTGACATTTTCTTTTGCAAATTCAATCGCTTTTCTTGAAGAGTCAATCGCCAAGATATTTAGCCCATGCCGTGCCAAAAATATGGAGTGGTGACCCTCTCCACAGCCAACTTCTAAAACCCGTATACCTTTACGCAAAATTCCTTTTTGAACTAATTCTTTAATTTCTTTGGGTATTTTTTTAAATGTCCAAGGGGCTGATTCGGGTTTTTGATAAATGCTTTCAAACTTTTTATTCATAAAATCATCTTAGAGCTATTTCACGCGAACTCAAACAAGCTTTTTTGCTGTACCTTGTCACTCTTGAATACAGAGTTAATTTCTTTCTCAATCATATTGAGGCGCTGGATTAAGTAAGGAGATAAATTCTCCTGACGAGCCATATTCTGGGCGATTTTTAAGTATTTACGCACCGAGCCTTCATGAATTGTAAGAATAATAGTTGACTTACCACACTTATAACATTTACCGCTAAGCGGAATTCTTCTGTATTTCTCATTACAAGTAGTGCATCTAAAAGTCTGGCGGGAGAAAGCACGGGCGTTACCAATAATATCAGGTAAGAAGTGCGAACCCATTACTCTTTCAAGAGCATCTTTAGCATTCACTGCCATAATTTTCTTCTGCAAAGTGTTCTGGCGCTGAATTTTCTCATCCATGGTTTTGAGCTGAACATAACGAGACATTTTTGGTCCTTCATCAAAAAGCTCCGTGTCATGAGTAAAACCAATCCCGCAATATTGTGAAGATTTTCCTAATCTATCTTTTACAGTCTCAATAGGCATATTCGGTTCGCAAACATTAAGAGATTTCTCATAAAGCTCTAGCGGGAAACTCCAGCAAGTCTCCATTTTATGTACTTCATCATCAACCTCTGAAGGATTAACAATTATTGTGAAAACAAGCGGCGCATCCATTCTGCCCCCGCTTTTATGAGAAAGATATTTATGAGAAAAATTAAGTAAAGCATCCATTAAGAGCATTAAAGAATCCTGGTCTCCATCCACGTTTCTTCTTTTTGCGCAAACAAAGTAAGGATGACCAAAACCAAGACGAGCTTTAGTATAACCAAGAATGCGCGAATTCACAGCAGCAGACGTGTGAGGAGCAAGACCAAGAACAATTTCACCAATTAAATCCTCTTTAGTCTTAGCATTATAATACCTTGGAAGCTTGTAAAACTTTTCAAGTAAATCGTCAGTAAACTGGCTGATTCTAACAAGCCAGTCACCGCAAGTCTCGTTCACCACAACATCCTGCGGGTAAAGCTCAATAGTCTGGTCAATACTAGTAATATCTTTTCTATAAATATCCATTACATATCCCAGTTCCTTAACTTTCTCCACGCTCAAATTAAGTTCTCTTGGACGAAAATGAGTAATTACCGCATTAAGTAATTCAAAACGGGAAGTCCCGTCACGAAAAATATGAACATTATGCTTTGCGCGCAAAATTCCTTTCTCAATCGGCTCAACTTCCTTAACTTCAGCAATCATTCCACGCACAGCTTTAATCGGGTCAGGAAGAATATTTTCTCCAAGAAAATGTTTTGCGCGTTCTGTAAGAGCAAAAAGATCAATTTCATGCTCGCCAGCGGCAACAGTTTTTGAGTTGCAAATACCACAAGTATCCCCCGTAACAGATTTTTTGCACTGCTTGCAATAATTAAGACGCACCCCGCGCTCATTACAAGAAAAACAAGTATTTTGAATAGAGATTTTTCTGCACTTCGGACAAAAATATTCTGCAATCTCGACAGTAGCTTTTCTTGATTCATTATGCATAGAATCAATTGCCTTGTTCAGGCTCCTAGTACTTCCCCCCTTTAACCCGATTGGGAAAAGCAAGTGAGGATTCCCTTTCATTTCTCTAGGCTTCGCCTGTTCCGGCCGACCCATTCGTCCGCCAATGATTCAGTTTGGGTTTGTACTGAAGTGACTCCATTTTCGCGCAAAGTAACAATAACTTTTAAATCAGCGCTGGCTTCAAGTCCAAAAGTCATTAAAAGGCTTTTTGCAAAATCACTAATAATAATTTTTCCAGCACTGATTTTGTGAGGAACACCAATTCTCTCAAGAAGCTTCTTTTCCTCGGGTTTATTCTCAATTTTTAGAATTAAGTTACTGGTTTTAATTTCCGGAGAATTACCTTCAAACTTCTTATTTTCAGAAACTGTAGTTTCAAAGAGCCCAGTACTTAAAAACTCTTTTAGCATAATAATTTCTTTTAGATTAAGCGCGCGGTAAAAATGTAAAAAGTTCGAGTGAAGCGGAATATTAAATTCTTTTGAAAGAAGAAGAGCTGTGTCCTCGCTAATCTTTCTCAAATCGGAAATATTTGAAGAAAGCAAATATTCTAAACCCAGTTCTTTAAGCTTCTCATTATTTTTAGTTATTTCAACCGCTTTTTTTAAATCAAGCACCCACCATTCCTCGCAATAACCTACAGGAATAAGCGGATGAGCGCTTTTTTTAAAATCCCCAAATGTTGCAAGAAGATCCCCAATATAAATAATTTTTTCAACGCTTGCCTTTAACAGTTCTGCTTCCTCTTTAGTATTAACACGTCGAACTTCCCCGTCTTTAAGTAAAACAATCGGACCATCAATAGTATTGCAGGGAAAAAACTGAGTTGCTTTACCAGGGCGTTCAATTCGGCCGTGAGTCCCAACAGCAATAAACTCGTCAAGCAAAATCATTGTAGAAGGATTAATTGCTTTAGCCATTATCCCGGTATTTCGTCCTCTTCCATATCTTAATCTAAAACCGCCCCAAGTACTTGGATACGCAAGAATCGGTCTGCCTGCGGCAAGCCTGTCTAGATAGGCTTTGTTCGGTTTAATTTCAATTTTTGTCTGAGTTTTTTCAACTTTCACAATTTTTTCTAAAAAATCCCAATTTAGCCCCAAATCTTTAGCAGTCTTCATCACCCAAAGCGCCTTAAGCGCTAAACCTTCAGAAACAACAAGTCCCATTCCGCCGCGAATCCTATTCCCTTTCACTTGAGGAATATCACGGTGAACCAAAACTTCCACTTCCTCAGTCTGAACCCCGTTAATGCAAACAGGACAACCAGTAATAATAATCCTAATTTCTTCATCACTCATAATGTACTGGCGCGAAATAACATCCGTCTGATAAATTCCAATCTCTTCAACGTAACGCTCAATTTCATCTTGGGTCGGCTTATATCTGTCAAGCCCCAAATGAGTTCTTGCAAAATCCCCAAGAATAAGCGGAATAACCGTTGAAGAACCGCCTGCAGCCCTAATCGGACCCGCAAAATAAATATCAATATATTTTGTTCCATCCTGGTTAGAATTAATCTCAACTTTTGGCACCCCGTCAAGCGGAGCAACAACAACCCCTTCAGTTTCAATTAAAAGACAAGCCTTAATTCCTGTCTCAACCCTTTGCTGTTCGGAAGGAATCTTCCACCATTTCTGGTCAAGAATCTCCCTAAAAAGCTGAAAATATGCTTTACGCCTGTCCTTTGATTCATTAAAAATTTCTCTAAACCTTTTCGCAAGACCAAAAAGACCAATAATGGATTCCACACGATCCGCAAGATCCATTGCAGGAATAACTTCAACAGAATCAACAAGATCCAGTCCTTTATTTCTTGCAGCCTGAGCCGCATTAAAAACAGAAAGAGTCCGTTTTTGAATACTCTCAAAATAATCCAGCAAATGTTTCTCTGCGGCGAAAGGAACTTTCTGCAAAATCATTTCCTGCGGGGAAAGTTTTTTTACTAACCCGCGCTTTTCTTTCTCTTCAACAGTGAAAGGAGTCTCGAATTGTTGTTCAGTTAATTGAATAATACTGGAATTTTGCTTGGTTAATGGGATATTTTTGGAGTTTTGCTCGGTTGATTGAATATTTTTATGATTTTGTTCAATTAAAGGAGTAATTTTGGGATTTTGTTCAGTTAAAGAAATATTTTTAGGGCTTTGTTCAGTTGATTGAATACTTTTAGAATTCTGTTCATTTGAAGAAATATTTTCAGACACTAGTTTTTCCCTCTTCCACAGTCTCTTTTGAGAAATGCGTCTCGCTAATTGCCCGGTCTTTTAGGCTAATTGTCGGAAAAATACAGGGAGTCGGAGTATGGCCCATCTTTTTTTGAAAATCAGTCTGGCCCTCCCAGCAGCCAGAATTAAGAATTGAGGTTCCGCGATAAGAAAGGTATCCTTTATGATGCACATCCCCAAACCAAATAATATCCGGCTCTTCCTTAATAACCATATAATCTCTTCCTTCAGGAACGTAAGGGTTCTTTCCGCCATATTTAGGCATTAAATCCCTCTTTTTCAAAAGCTCAAGCATTCCTTCCTGCGGAGCCGACATTGTAAGAAAATTAACACTACTAATCAAGTCATTAACACTCGGACCGTGATAAATAAGATTCTTCACTCCCTCAACATCCACCCAGGAAGGAGAAGAAATAAAATGAAAATTTCTTAACTTTGAGAGCCGCGGAACAAATTCTTTATCAATCGCAGGCTGTGGCTCGGCACGCCTAACCGCATCATGCTGTCCCGGACAAATAAAAGTATGAATATAGTCAGGAATTTGCAGCATTAAATCCTCAAACTTTGCGTACTGCTCATAAATATCTTTAATTAATAATTCGTCAAACTGCCCCGGATAAACCCCGACCCCCGCAACATTATCCCCTGTAACCATCAAGTATTGAATCTTCCCCACCCTCTCCTGCTGTTTAGGTGAAAGATTTTTTCCGTTAATATAATCAAGGAGCCTGTTAAACTGATCCTCAAAAAAAAGCTTACTCCCTACATGCATATCGGTAATCCCGCCGATAAAAACATCATCATTAATAGTCTTTGCGGGGCGAATTGGAACATCAGGCCAATAAACTTCTTTAATAATAATAAAATCCTTGCCCCACTTAGTGCCTTTAATACCAACAACATTATCCTCAAGAATCCTCTCGGCTTTAGCCTGTACATCCTTTTCTTTTTCCATTACAAGCGCAATACATTTTGCCTCAAGATCCTCAATTTCAAAAGCAGTATGTCCTTTTTTTGTAATCCACTTTTTGTTTACAATACCAATAACATCTACTTTCTCCCTGTCGGCAATGCCGGCAAGACTCTTAATCGGTTTTGGAGAAAGATTATGCCTTGTTTTTAACATTGATGAAAGCAACTCAAACTTACTTCTAAAAAGTCTCAAAAAATCATCAACTTTTCCTTCAGAATTACTCTTACCAGTAACATCATATTCTTCCATTACTCTAAAAGTAGCCGCCCTGTCTTTTGCCTGCGCAATAAAAGAAGCTTTTCTAACTTCCACTTCTTGAGTTACCTGCGCAAGTTTAGTCCTTGAAAGCTTTTTTTCAAGAACATTGGGGTCAACAAAAAAAACGCCTTCATTAAAAAGCTCTTTTAGAATTTCTTTCCAACAATCATTTTTCACAAGCAAATACACCGCCGACTTTGAAAGCATTAATCCGATATTTTCAGCAAAAGAAAGAACTTCATTCTCTATTTTTTTGTTTAAAATAAAAGCATTTTCTTCGTCTTTTGGAGTTAAAAAAGTATTCTCTAAAGAATTAATTATTTGAGAATTACTGTTGCTTTGAGATGAATTATTATTTTGGGGCGAATTATTATTTTGAGATGAATAATTATTGTTATTTAAGGAGTTATCATTGCCTTGAGAAGAAGAATTACTTTTTTGGACAGTATCGTTTGAAGCTTTATCTTCAAGCTGAATTGTGTTACTTTCCTGCATTCCTATTCAAACCCTATTGACAGGGAATAAACTAAATTGTCCGCGAAAACACTTTTTATTTAATCTTTTCTTTTTCCGCTTCTATAAGTGAAATAAGATGCCAAATATCCGTACGGGTATGGTCCGGCATATTCACGTCATTACTAATATCATCAAGCAAGTAAATAGCTTCGCTTAATGCAGTAATACCGTTCTTTTTTACTTTAGAAACAGCTTCCTCAACTTTTGCCCTGATGTTTCTTGGAACCGCGCGGTCAGCAAGAATATCCTGCATTATCAAAACAACCTCGTCGTTCATTTCAAAAACCCCAAAAGGCAATTATGATGCGAACAAATCAATTAAGATTCGCCATAAGCCAATAAAGAAATTAGACAAATAAAGCTTTATAAAAGAGACTTGTTTTTAAAAAGCAAAACTAGAAGGAATTAGGGCATTCATCTGTTTTTTTAAGTTATTAAACGGGTTTTGTAAATCAGAGAATGAAACACTAATTACAACAAACAAATTATTCGATTTTAAATTCCTTATCTAATAATTTCTCTTTAAGCGCGTTAAGTCCGGTTCCTTCAATCAAAAACTCGTACCCGTCAAAAACTTTTTTTGCTTCCTCAATTAATTCGCTAGATGCTAAATCAGATTTAGTTGAAACAATAATAAATTTGTGCGTTGTAAAAAGCTTTTTCATTTCGCTAAAGAGCCCTTTTTGCTTTTTCATATCATCCGTGGGATCCACTATAAAACAAATTATTCCCTTTAAATGCTGGAGAGCCGCAATCGCTTTAAGCTCAATCTTATTCCTGTCCATTAGCGGTCTATCCAAAAGACCAGGTGTGTCAATAATCTGAACAGGGATATACTTTTTATGAAATATCCCTACATTAAGCCCTGTAGTAGTAAAAGGATAATTAGCTATTTTGGGTTTTGATTCAGTGATTTTTGATAATAACGTACTCTTACCAACATTAGGAAAACCCGCGAGAATAACACATTCTTCATTAGTTCTAATGGAAGGAAGTTCACGAAGCTTTCTTGCCGAATTATTATAAAATTCAATTGATTTTGAAAGACTCTTAATAAGTGAAGAAACTCTTCCAACATACGAACGAGTAATCTCCACTGATTTTCTCTCAGCACCGGGTATGTATTTTAATTCTTTAAGTCTTACAATAGACTCGCGTCTAAGTTTTTTAATAAGCCGCGCAACCGAAGCTAGTTTTGAGAGATTAATCCTTGACTCGTTAATATCAATAATACACTCATACAAATCTCTGTAAAAAGGCTCAAGCTCATCAAAATTCGGATATGCCTGCACACTGCGAAAAAGAGTATTCTCAAGAAAATCTCCCGAAACATCAATCTTTGTAATCTCCTTGCCTTTTACTGTGTAAAAAAAAGTTTTTTGGGAAGGATAATTAGAAGCTAGTTTTCGTCCCCTTGAGAGCGCAGCATCAAGAAGCACTTGAGGTTTCTCCATAAACGGAATTTCTTTCATAAAAAACAACCAATCAATATTACTTATAATAATTAGCAAATAAGAGGTTTATAATCCCTGCCAAAAGAGAAACTTTTTACTGCAAAAGGGTTTTTTGAACAAATTACGACGCTTTTTAATTGTTTTGAATTTAAATTTACTAAAAAGGTCTTAACATGCAGGACATATACCAAAACAGATACAAGAAACTTATGCTCATACCCTTGCTTCTAGTAATACCAATGCTTATTTTAGTGGTAATTTACCCCGGCGTAACCCAGGGAGTGGATATGACGGGCGGAAACGTACTAATAATACGCTCAGAAAAACCAATCCCTGAAGCACAATTAATAAGTGTTCTAAAAGAAAACTTTAGTTTACAAGAATTAAAAGTCTCTACAATAAACTCACCCACTGGATTTGGTGCATGGGTACAATATTCGCGTGACCCAATAGCATCAAGCGCTGAAGAAATAATTTCAAAAGCTTCAGAAACAGTTGATGACGAGAACCAGTCAATTATATACTCAAACCAAGCGCTTGCGGCGCTGGGAAAGCCAGAACAAAAATTTGTTAATTCAAAAACCGCGTTAATAGCTGCGCAAGACGCGCTTTCCGCGTACAAAGAAGTAATGTCAAAAAAACTCCAAGATACTATTTCTCAAAAACTTGGTTTAGGGGATAAAGCAGAATTCCAGAAAAGAGAAATTACTCCGACACTAGGGGCTGCATCATTTGGGGCATCAATGTTTATTGCAGTACTTGGCGGAATACTAATAATGATAGTAGTATTTCTTGCATTCAGGCAGTTAATTCCATCTCTAGCAATAATTGAAGCAATGCTCTTTGATATACTTGCAGGACTTGTAGGAATGGCAATACTAAATGTCCCATTTTCGCTAACTTCCCTCTCTGCGCTATTATTGTTAATTGGTTATTCAATTGATACAGACATAATGCTTACTTCAAGACTGCTAAAAAGCAGGGAAGCGGGAACAAACGGACAAAAAGCGACAGCCGCAATGAAAACCGGAATCACAATGACTTCAACAACACTAGCTGCGTTAGTAGTAATGATAGCTGTATCTTACTTTTACCAAATAGAAGTAATCTACCAGATTTCAGCAATACTGTTTTTTGGTTTACTTGGTGACATAACAGCAACATGGTTCCTTAATGCTCCTGTATTATTATGGTTCCTTGACAGAAGAGAGAAAAAAAGACACGCGCAGTAAAAAATATTTGTTTAGATGTGAGATGAATAATTAATAATAAAAATGAAAAGAAATTGGTAATAAAGGTAAAGGTAATTGGTAATAAAAGTAAAGGTAATTAATAATAAAAGTAAAAATAATTGGTAATAAAAATGAAAAGAAATTGGTGAAATGAAATGGCAAACCCTTTAATTAAGAACTGGCAAATTACGCTCTTGGCTGTTTTTTTAGTAATCTCTGTGGCAGTAATGCTTTTTTGGGGAATAAAACTCGGAATGGATTTTAAAGGAGGAACACTTTACCAGATAGAACTACAAAAGCCGGTAGAGCTTGATGAAATAAACAGAATATCTAATATTATTTCACAAAGAATAGATCCTTCAGGATTAAAGGATGCTACAGTATATCCTGTCGGTAAACAATACATTGTTGTACAGCTTACGGAAACTAATCCAGTAGAGCTGGAGAAAGTAGAATCAAGAATAAGGCAACAGGGAAAATTTGAAGCGACGCTTGACGGGGAAGTAGTGTTCACAGGAGATGAATTAACAAAAGTCCTGCGAGGAAGCACATCTTTTGGAGTGTATAGACTTAACAGCAGTACTTACGAGTGGAGCCTTCCATTTATGTTAAACGAAGCTGCAACAAAAAGATTTAAGGAAAAAACATTTCACAAATGTGCTGCTGCAGGGGTTAATTCAAACGGAACACCAAATTACGAATGCGAAAAAACTGTCTTTTTCTTGGACAAGCCTTCGGCGCTCATAATAACCACAGAAGATCAGTACACTCAAGATACCGAATCAATGACACAGGGAGACAGATACAGCAATATCCCTGCTGGGTCAAGTATTGACGACTTAATTCTTGATTCCCAGCTTACAGTACTTGTAATTGATGCTAACCAGCCGCTTGACATGAACAAAGCAAGAAGTATATTTGCTAGTACCAAAAGGGCAATATTATCCGAAGATGTTCCACAAAATATCCAAATTGATTTAAATACAATAGGCTTTGAGACAACAATAGCTGTGGGTAAAACAAACGAACCATGGATATGGAGCACTCTAGGAGCAAGACAAATAATAAGCCTCACGGAAGGAATAACAAATGAAGACGTTGCAGATTTGTCCCAAGCAAAAGAATTCTCTACACTAAGCATCTCAGGAACTAGAACAGATCTTAAAGAAGCAAGAACAGACCTTGAAGAGCTGGCAATACTTTTAGAATCAGGTTCACTGCCAACACCGGTAAAAAGCATTTCAAGAGAAACAATTTCCCCTTCACTGGGTGAATCATTTCTTTCAAATATAATCCTAATGGGAATTTTAGCCGCAATAACAGTAGCAATAGTAATTGTAGTTAGATACAGAGTACCACAGCTTGTAATACCCATATTTTTGACTGGGCTAAGCGAAATAGTAATAATGATGGGATTCTTAGCAATAACCCAAAGACCACTTGATTTAGCAGCATTCGCCGGACTAATAGCTGCAATAGGAACAGGAGTAGATTCCGAAATCGTAATAACAGACGAAATACTTGGCAAATCAAGAGAAATACACGACTCAATAGTTCAAAGATCAAAATCAGCTTTATTTATCATAATGACTTCTGCATTCACGATGGTAGCAGTAATGGGACCAATAGTAGCATTCTCAAGAAACTTTCCCGGAATGGAAAAACTCTTTGGATTCGCAGTAGTAGCGATAGTAGGAGCGCTAATAGGAATCTTTATTACAAGACCAGCATTCACAAAAATCGTACAAGCAATAGTGAACAAAAAAGAAGAACACGAACACGTCCACAGCCACGAACAGGAAAACAAATAGTTTTTATTAACAAACTCAATCAAGGTTATTATGCAACTACCCCTTGATTATTGGGGCCACAGGCAAACAAGTTATTGGCAAAGATGAATTAAAGTTTGCGAAGAAAGGGGTTGTTTTGGCAAGCGCATCCTCTTCAGACAGCTTTATGCTGGAGTACTGCAAGCAACGAAAAGTATTGGAAAAAAAGGTTTTGTTGAATTTGATAAAAAAGTTCAAGAAAAAGTCCTGAAAAAGTTTTATAAATTACAGTTGCAAGAGAAGTCCTCTTTGTTTATTTGATTAAGGTAAGCTTTCTGGTTAAATTGAATTTATTGAATTAGGTTATGAAACTACTAAGTTCAGTTTAAGTCTGTTTATTAAATCAGTTCCTTAAAATCATTAATCTTTCCAAAGTGTTTTATTCCATAATACCAAATTACAAGAACAACTGCACTCATTAAAAACCAAGTGAGTTCATGAACCAGTTCAGCATTATACCCGCTCTTTGCGGCCAAAAGAACAAGAGCAATTCTTGGGATGTTTACCAGAACAAGAATTACTGCCCCAAAAATAAAAAGTGCAAGTTTTTTCTTAAATTTTGGGTTTCTTGAAGCGAAAATCAATCCGGCTAAAATTCCTGCACTAATAAGCCCGGTACAGGAATTAGTAACTAAAAAAGCACTATTGCCGATAGATAATGCCGCCCCCTCATAAGTAAGACCAACTAAACCAGCGCTCAAACTCGTAATAGCTTTATTAATAAAAGATAAATCCACTGAAGTTACAATAATAGTTGCTATTGCAAAGATTATAAGAAATTTTATTATAAAAAATAGAATCCCTTCAATAAAAAGAGCTCTTTCTGCCCTTGCAAGCTTCTCTTCAGCTATAAGCATCTTTGGGGTTAAACTATGCCGAATACTATCCAGCCCAACTCTAGTATGCCAGTCTCTTTTTGAGTCCAAAGTACCTGAACCAGACTGTTGCAAAGAACGATGATGCAAGGAATGTTTATGCATTTTATCCCATTTTTTTTTACTTTTAAACATTACCAAGGCACCTTTTTAAGTTGCCAGCTATAAGCAACCCAATTTGTTGAAGAATGAATAAAGAAAGTCATTATCACTAATGCAATCACAATCCACCATTCAGGAACCCTAAATACACTGCTAATAATAAGTCCACCTAGTATAAAATCTAATTGGTCAGCAAAATCCCACTTTTCCCCGCTCTTTATTCCAAATCTTCTCTTAAAAAAGCTTTTAAATAAATCTCCGATAATCGCTCCAAGCGCGAGTCCGAAAGCCAAGCTCAAATATTCAGGAATAATTGAAATAGAATAAGGAAAAATAAGAAGTATTACTGCACCTACAATAGTCCCAAAAATAATTCCTGCAAACGTTCCAACAATAGTTTTTCCTTTTCCAAACAAAGGTTTTCCAAAAAGCTTAAAATTAAAATCAAGCGGAGTCTTGCCATGAACAATAACAGGAATAGAATTAGCCGCATACATAGGAAGAAGATAAAGCAAAAAAAGAACAAGAGGGTCAAAAGGGCTCATTAAAATCACAAAACAATAATTCACTAATAACTTAATTCACTGCTAATTTAATTCAATAATTTATCAATTAATTAAATACAATAATTTTTACAAATCAATACAAAAATGTTGCTTACTTATATTAATAACCCTAACCCGAGACAAAAAAGAGCACCAGACATTGAACCAATCAGATTAACCTGGGTTTTATCAAGAAGCTTTTTTGTTTCAAAAACCCCTCCAAATACAGAGTCAACATTAGAACCAACAAGTCCCGCAAACAAAATCAGTACTGATTCAATAATACTCCCGCCGGCCGCAAAATAAATAATTGCAATAACTATTCCTCCAAAAAGAGCCGCATATTCCCCAAGCAGAGTAATCCCTCCATCAGTACCTTTTGCAACCTTTTTGAATGTAGTAATCATTACAGGCTGCTTTTTTGAGTAAAAACCAATCTCGGAAGAAAGCGTATCGGCAAGCGCCGCCGAAACTGCTCCAAAAAAAGCAAGCTCAAGAATATGACTATTTTGGGGGAAAACAAAAATAAGCGCAAGCATCACGAGTGCGGGAGAAGAATTCCCAAGCACATTAAGAATATTCCTTTTCTCATGCTTCTTTCTTGGAAAATTACTCGCAACTTCCCCAATAATAAAAAAAACCACAACAGCAAACAAATCAACCAAAGGATTAGGACCGTAAGTAATAGCGGCTAAACCCACGGCATTACCTATAAGTATTCCTTCAAAATCAAGAAACTTCATTTTGTAAGAAAGAATAGAAAAAAAAGCGAGGAAAGCAAGAATAAAAAAAAGCTGAACAGGGTCACTGAGAGCCATATTTATTTCCTGCCAAAAAGTCACTTCGCTTCAATAAAAGCAGATTTTGCAACAATAACTTTCTTTATGGGGCAAACTTTAGAAGCCTTCTTGAAAAGCTCGTTTGAGAAATTACCCAAAAGAAGCTCAAAAACCGTAAGCTCAAAATCTTTTCCTGACAAAGCAGTTAAACTATCCTTAATCATCTGCCTAACACTCGTTTTCTGCGCGTTAGTAGCTTTTCTTTCAGTAACAACAGCAACAGTAGTCATCGCTTCCCCGCCGACAACAGGAATCCTTAAAACAAGCCCAATTTTGCTATTCCTTCGCCTAACAGTTCTGCCAAGAGTCCCCTTACTTACTTCAAAATGAGAAATAACAGTCGAAGCAGTCTGACCCTGGATATCATTAATCTTAAACGAAACAGAATAATCCCTTTTAGCTCTCTGACCCGTAACCGTATCAAGAGTAGTCTTAAACGTCCTGCCCATAATATTCTTTGGTTTCTCTCCAGGAGTATCACCCAAAGGTCTCTTTTCAAAAACCCTTGAAGATAAAACAGTAAACCATTTCTTTTTCTTCCACTTATCAACAGTCTTTCTTGCCGCAGAGGCTTTCTGTGCTTTAGTTTCAGCCATAAAAATCACATTCAATACTTTTCTTTTCAACCCACTATTTCAAAATTCTTTTCAATTTCTGCTAGTTACATCAATAAATTTAATCCACTTTATTAATTCAATATTCCTTTAACTCTTTAACAACTCATCAATCTTTTTCAACGCACTAATACCCTCGCCCTGAAAAACAAGTTCTTTGTCCTTCAAAAGCTTAGCTCTTATTTTCAAAACACCACCATCAAAACTACTTTACAAGCAGCGCAGCCTGTTCAGAGGAATAAGTCCACCCTTCAGGGATCCTGTCCTTTCTTGCATAATATTTAACAAGACGCCTAATCTTTGAAACAGTAAGTTCATAACCATGCTTAGCAGTATAATCCTTGGAATTTTTATGCATGTGATTGTATAAAGTAACACTTCTTCTAATGAGATTCAATAAATCCTCTGGCATCTCCCCAAGAAGCTTATTCTCTGCTAAAACCT
>JAPLVQ010000181.1:500-12417 GCA_026397035.1 Candidatus Iainarchaeum sp. | reverse complement strand
GAACGCACCTGTTGCGTTGTCGCGGATAATGAATAAGAATGGATGATCTGCGACAAAATCAATAATATTTTCAGGCATCCTCATTGCAGAAGTAGCTACACCTATTGTTGTTACTGCCGCCGCTTCTGTTCCTTCTTCATTTACTTCAACAAAAGTATCATGAAGAACAAAAGAAATCTCAAGGTCTCGCTTACCGTCCATTCCAGAAAGGTCTGCCGCATCAGTGAATGCTGTCTTTATGCCCAACTCTTGCAGGGGCGCGTTTAAGTTGTAATGAGTTTTGAAAGTGAATTTTGGCAGTGCAACATTTACGGTTTCTGTTCGTACATTATTTACTAAGTCTTGAACTTCTCCACCAGAAATTATTTGTTTTTTCTCAAGAGGCGCGTCATTTTTCGGGAGAACGATAATCATTGAGAGTTCGTTTCCTTTGTAAGGAAGTTCAAGGAGTTCATAATAATTATTATCTGAATATTGAAGATGTTCTTGTTGGTGCATGAATTGAGTTTGGATAGTGCCCCCGTCTGTTTTGTAAAAGGTCTGCGGAACAGTATTTTCTTTTTTGAATTCATTCTCCCATTTTCCTTTGAAGTAAATTGCATTAGTAAGTACTAAGCGAAGCATGCTTGTATCCATTTTTTCATCAAGCACTTTTGGTATTCTATTATTAGTGCTTTGAGCTGCCCATTCATTAATCTTTCTTACCGCCATTGACCCGTCATTAATAAAATCAACATTAATTGCGCTTCCGCCGTAATAATTCTTAACCGTGGAGAGATATGACTCCAAAAAAGTAAAATCTTTTTGTGTCCAAAGGGCATTAGCAGTATTTAGTATATATTGTTTTTCAGTTTTATTGAGCTGGTTGTATAACCTTGCAGTTGCGAAGAACCGCTGATTAGAATCAATTGGGAGTAAAAGGGTTTTTTGCATTTCTTCAGCAGTAGTTCCTCTTGCCCCTTCATAAACCATGCTTAACGCTGTTGAAATACTATAAGGAGATAAGAAAACATTTTTTCCCGAATTTTCAGGATTATTTTTAAGATTCTCATATAAATTAAAAGCAAAAGTATTTTGCCCATTAACAAGGGCTTGAACATTTTCCGTTGTCGCTCCTGAGTCATTAAGATTTGGAGTTGGATTCGGGCTGGGCACAGTGCATCCAAAAAGAACAAGAACAACAACAATGGCAAGAATTGTAATAATTCCCAGATTAAGAATCCTCAAATTAATATTTTGTTTTTGCATACTAAGTATATGCATACTGGCATTAATAAAGATTACTAAACCATTCGGAAAAAAGGAAAGAAAATAGTAATTCTATCAAAAAAAGCAAATAAATTAATATTTGCAAAAATTCATTAGTATAAATTAATCTTTACAATTCCTCATTTTTCCCGTAAAACTCTTAAAAATTCCTCAGGGGTCATTCCCAGATTTTGCAATAACTTTTTCAAATCATTGAGTCTTACATCCTTTGGCCCATGGTCAATTAGTTGAACACTTCTTTTATCAGAAGAACGAAAATAACGAAGGTGCCCTCCGTGAACGTGTTCCTGAACGAACCCCATCTTCAAAATGAGTCTTTTCAATTCATCCCGTGAAATGACTGGCACTTTGTTCCAGCCCACTTTGCGAATTATTTTTCCTTTTTCCCCGTCCATATTAAGCCTCTTGCTCCTTTGTTCAAGTATTTTAAGCGCACGTTTTTTTATCTCCGCCATTCCTTCATTATTCTGTTCAATCCCTTCGTTTTGTATTTCTCTAAGAAGTTCCCTTACTTCCACACCGTGGAGTCCTAGCTCCTGCACAAAAAGAATAATTCCTTTCTTCTGCTTAGGTAAGAGGAAAAAGTATTTTTCTCTTTCATTTCTCCTTGTTGCAAGACTTTCATCATGTCTTTCTAGCTGTGCCTGCTTTTGATCTCTCTTACTCAATCCATTGGCATTTCCATTTGAATAGCTGCCCTGCCCAGCGTCATTATTTCCAATATTTCTAAAAGTCCCATTTTGAGGAAAGCTCATTTCACCAACATTCCCAAAACGCCCCGCTCCTTCTTGCGCAGCAAGCATTGTTATTTCTTTCTTCTGCCTAAATCTTAAATACCTTGCTGCCGTCCGTTGCATTCTCCTATAACCCCTCTTTATTCCAATCCACAAAAGTATTGGAACAACTACCGCAGAAAATCCAAATGCTGAATCATGAAAAATATTCCTTAGATAATCGTTTTTGGTAGGAAGGGGTCGTCCTTCAAGATACGCAACTAGTTCCCTATCAGTTTTCAACCTGTGCATTTCTTTATACGCGTCTACTTTTTCCCTCGCCTTCGCCTGCAGTGAATTTAACTGTGCTTCTACAGCATCTCCCCTGTTAGTTATAATATTAAGCAAGGGTTTGTTGGTCATAATATTCTTTGAAAAGCTCGTCGTCAAAGTGGTTTTGTCATAGCTTATTTTTAACCCAAATGAAATGTCATTTGTCCTTAATAAATCCACGAGCCACCGATGATATTCTTTTATCAGCTCATTTTTATCTTTCAAATAGTCGGGAGTGAGTTTTTGAAAGTACTTTTCATCTTTAAAAACTAACTCCATTTGGAGTCCGCCTTCAAGCCTGCCGTGCTCAATATTACCCTCATTTTTTATTTCAATTTCTCTTTCCAGCCTTTTGGTTCTATAATGCCCTACTTTTGCCCCAATTCCGCCTGCAGCCACCCCAGCAAGGACAATCTTTGCCGCTTTGCGCCTAAACCTCTTTTTGGCTTCAATAGCATTCCCGCGCAGAATCCTTCGTTGTAATAAAATCCTTGGATGCATAAAGTAAAATGAATTAGGTTGAATAAAAATGTTCTTGAGGGAAAGATTTTATAAAAATCCTGTTGAATTTCAACAAAGCCTATTTTCCAAGTATAAAATCTTCCTTCAAATACAGGACCCATTTCCCCAAAAACCAAACCCATCTTCAAAAAACCAAACCCACTCCCCCAAAAACCAAACCTATTTTCCAAGAATTCTTATATCTGCCAAAGCATAGCTTTTTTTAAGTTAGAAGCACCTAAATATCTCATGGAGCTTTTTGAAGAAAAGATAAAAGTATATGTTAAAGCTGGTTTAAGCAAAAGTATGATTTTGGAAAAAATTCAAAAAGAATTTGGAGATGAAAGTAAAGAATACGCCAAAAAAGCCATTGACAAATATTTCAAAAAAAGCAGCCCGTATAAAAAAAAGATTATCACTTGGGCTATTCTTTTTTTTATTATTTTAATTATCATATATATTATATACCCAGTTTACTTGTCTAATAATTCTTTTGATTCTAATAAATGTCCTTTGGCAAAGAATATTCAAATAACAGGCAAGCCGATGTACAGGGAAAAAATAGTTGAATATTTGACAATAATTCAAGAAAACAATTGCAAGTATTTGGAATTTGTTTCTGAAAACATTCCAAAAATAGATGAGGTTTTAGGTGCAGAAACCGTTTCTTCCAAAGCCAATATTACTAATTCATTTGTTTCTAACAATATTTCAAAAATTGGGGAGTTTTTGAGTTCAAAAACTGCTTCTCCTGAAGCTAAAACAGCTGAGTCTTATGAAGAAAATAATGAATGGAGAATTATGATTTCCAACGAAACTCCCTTGTATCATACTGGATTAATTATTCACAAGGCCTGCCATGGATACCAAAGAAACAATAATAAACAAATTTCCGAACCTGATTGTCAGCTTACAGAACTTGAGTATTTACTTAGGATTAATGCTCCGCAACAAGAAGTCAATATAGTACTAAAAAGACCTTCAAAATATCCAATTTATGTTTATTCCGAAGAGAACATTGATGTATTTGATGAGTGGGTAAGAAATAAATAAAATTTTTAGCGCAAATTTATTTTGTGGCTAAAAAATTTCAGCATTTTTGCTGTCCCTGACCAATTGGGAGTTGTCTTTTGAGAGTATCTATATACAATGGGTTCCACCATACTGTTACTTTTCCATCTTCATTATTTGAGATACACATTTTTTGGTCTTTTATTTGTGAAAATATCCCGTTGAGGGTATCATAGTTTTGGATACCCCCTCGGTCGTAATAAAGAAGAATCAATCGGCCACCGTTAATAAGGCTGTATCCATTTGGAAGCAATAATGTTTCAAAGCTTCCAATATTCGGAATCAGAGTTGTGGATACTGCTCCTCCCGCACCAATAGGGGGTGTAAAGAATACTGTTCCTAATGTAATATTGCCGTCGTGCGCATTTTCCCAGTTTAATATTCTTGAGTTTTGTGAAGCGCCAATTGCTTCAGTGAAAGCACTTTGGTTTGAACTCCAAAAGTTTCTGCATGCTCGTCCATTTAGTATTGTTGAGCCAAGAAGGGTCCAGTTTTTGAGTAATGACGTACTAGCATTAAATCCTGTTAGAGTATATTTGGCAGTTGCTGTGCCATTTATTGAGCCAACGCCAAGTCCAATCGGGGTTGGTTGCGATGGAGAAAGCTTTAGTGTGTGAGTAGTAGCATCATACAAAAGTACTTTTTGCTCATTTAATACTGCAAGATTCATATCCATAATTAGTGTGAATGGGTTTAATCCGCCGCTTTGGGGTACTGAAGATATTATTGTTAATCCGTTATTATCAAGTACAAGCTGTCCTGATTTGGGTCCTGAACCATAATTGCTTCTTACTGAAGCATCTAAATTTCGTCCTAAGTCTCCATCAAATGGGAGTTCATATAAAAGCGAATTAACGCCTGCTTCTCGTACAAGACTAAAAATAATTGTGACTAACGCACCTGTCCCTTCGGGTTTCATTATTTGCGGTGAATTTAAATTATCAAAATTAAAATTAATTTCTACATGGTAGAGTCCAGCTTTTGGTAGACCATCCAAGTCTAGATCATGTATTCCCAAATCATCTTTAAGTTTAAATTTTATTTTCCCATCAACAATAAGCTGGTCATAATTGTCTTTGAAATTATTATTTGCGCCGCTAAGTAATTGTGATGAATAATATTCATCAAAGTCAGCAAGCAGTTCGGGTGTATAATTATCCTTCATGAGATATGAATAGTAAGAAGTCATTGAAGGAATGATTTTTCCATTTCCCAAAAGGAGTGCCTCATTTATTCTTGGAAGTTTCTTAAAAAGACTTATATTGAACTGTGCGGCATCACAGTAGGTATATTTAGTGTTTGTTGATTCGCACTGGTTTTCCGAAACCTTGTCCCAGTCCCAATTATAAAGAACCCTAGGCATAGCTTCTCCCCCAGTTATTCCAGAAATACCGTCTTCACTTATGCAGTTTGTTTGTGAACCAATAATTTTTACTCTAAATTGCTGTGTTACTGGTGTACTGCTATTTGATGCCCAGTCTTCAACGGTTATTGTTGTATAACCCGAATCAACAGGATCAGTTCGTACAACATTGAAATCAATTTTGTCCCTGCTGGTACTATCCAAGTCTCCAAGGTATTCTGCGCATACCTGTCCATTATTTAAAAATACGCGTGTATTCTGCGGTATTGTATTTGTTTGTATTTTGCTAACTATTTTCCCGCTATTTTTATATTCTACTGTTGGATCATCCACTCTTGGCCGCGGGTATGCAACAGGATTATTTGGAGTACCGCTTAATGCATAATCAAGCGGCACAAAACCCAAATCCAGTCTGCCGATATTCTTTATCAGAGCGTTGTTTGTTGAGTCAATCCATTCTTCGCTAGGCAAGTGACCTAGTATTGTCGGGTTTAAAACATTAGTTCCCCATACAGGACTTAGTGAGGAGTCATACTTTACAGGATCGCAATATACTACGTCTTCCATTGGTTTAAACTTAATTGTTTTTGTAGTAGAGAATGAACGCTCATTTTCATAAAGAGCCACTCGGAGTAATTCATGCTGGATTTGTGCATTTGCTGTATGTATCTGACCGCATCCAAAGGATATCTTATTTACTTTCTCATTTTCATTAATACCTTCCAAATTTACTTTTTCATTTTCATTAATGTCTTTAATCTTTGAAGTACCAATTATTTTTTCCGAATTATTAAGCACCCCTAAATTAAATTTGCTATTAGTAACAACACCCGAATTGTCTTTTTCTATTGGAGCCCAGCCTCCCCCTCCTAGTGGATAGGTTTGGTATGTATTTCCAAGCATAATACCCAAAGCATTATTCTGCGCAGAGAGAGTATAATCAATAGTAGGGGTTTTTGCAACTAGCACAGGATTTGGGCTTGGTTTATTCCCGCTTTGAAATATTTTTATATTATCTTTAATATTTTGAGGAAGACTCAAAAACGGTCTCTTTGCGTGTTCATTTGAATCAACTGTAATTAGTGTCGAATTTGCGCGCGAAAACCAAGATTGAAATGCTATAAATGAATCGTATCCGTCTTGCAAAAACTTTAAATCCGTTGAACTAGCGACTGGTTCAATACTTACTGTTGGAGGGTACGCTGCACAATTTCCTCCATATTGCATTGCATGAATAATCTGCCCCAAATCATAAGCAAACAAAGTTGCTTCTACTCCTTTTGTATCAATAGTTACAGGGAACGTTACTATATCAGGAACTGCCAGATTTGTAAGATCTACATACATTACTGGTTCATCAATATTTACTTTCGGATGCCATATATCTTTTCTTGCAACAAATTTGTTGTTAGTTATGCCTGCTGAAACAATACGGTTTTTAGAAAAATCAAAGGTATATTTTGAAAGTACAAAGTCTGCGTTTAAATCGGTTAGTACAATATCTATTGCCGCAATCTGGTTTGGTTCGGGATTAATTCCCCCAGTAGCAATAATTACTATTGGATTTACTCCATACATTGCCCGTCCTTCGCTAATCCCTTTTGCAAAATCACTTACTGTAATTACTTTGTTAATTTCTCCTGGTTGTATTGTAAAATAATCAGCTGGTCCTTCATCACTAAGTGAAAATGAGAAAGGCAGTTGGGATTGCCCTTGAATGGCTGATGAAATAGAAATTATTCTTTCAGTCGTACAATTAGAATCAACGCTTATTAAAGAATTTGTAACTGGCACTCCTCGCAAATTAATATCTATTTCTGGCAATGAAAGCTCGCGTATATTATTGCCAGCTATCTTTACACTAAGACAATCTGTAACTTGAGCAATATCAAAAGGACGCTTTGAAACAGTGATTTCTGTGCGTGCTGGATTTGAATTATCAAAGTCCATTGCTTCAAATATAATTTTTGTTCCAGAAGCAATATTTGCCGCATTAAGCGAAAATAACGCCCGACCATTTTCGTCAAGCGGTTGCATTGCATTGCCTGAAAGAGTAAATTTTGTATTGTCTCCTTCTTTATATGCCCACCAATACCCGCCAGTAATCGCTTTCTGGATTTTTGTTACTGAATCAACTGCTTTTACTTGTATGAATATTATTGGATAATTAGTTTTTTCATAAATAACATTTCTGTCTCCTGTTGCATAAGCCTCAAGTAGCAGATTTTGCTTATTCATAACCGAGAATCTTAAATAATCATCACCATTTCCTTTTAATTCTTCAAAAACACCCGGATTTTCCAGCCTTGATATTATTTTTTCGTTTATCTGAATAACCCCGGAGGATTTTTTAGCATTAAGATATTTTTGGAGGGAATTTACTATTGTAAATGGCGCCATAGTTACATCACTATACACTGCATTAGTATCAGGGTCAAATGAAAGATATTGAAGGTTTTGCACTGGATTTTTTATTAAAAGCGTAAGTATTCCATTTCCATAATCTTTGTCCGAAAAGTTTGTTACTTTTGTTTTTATAGCATAGCTGTCCCCTATTTGTATTTTTTGTATTGAATCATCAATAGGCTTGTTTATTACTAGCGGATTCGTACTAAGATAACTCAAGTATGAATCAAATCCAAAAGCTGGGCAATCAACAAAACAAAAATTACTGCCAACAATAAATTCTTTTGAATACAAAATGCTTGTAGTGTCGCCAGAGCGTGCCGCCCAATTTAAATCATATTTTTTGCCGCTGGCGTTTGCATCAATGCTGATATTCAAAATTACCGGAACAACAACCGGTCCTTTCAGGATTGAATCTTCAACAAGAGCATGTACTGCATTAACTGGAATTTGATCAGAAGAAATCCGATTCAACTCAAAATCCACAAAACCCGTGTTCTTATTATGAAATGAGTAAATTGCATTGTCAAAAGCCCCAACTCCTTGTATGAGCATTCCTAAAGAATTATCAGTGCTCTCACCTGCCGTTAAGAATGCTGCACTTGCATCTGCAATAGTATCTGAATTCAGGATAAGATCAAATAGGAAGAAATAATTTTGGTCAGGCATTAGTTTTGTTATTGGACCCGCTTCTTCCGAATTAAGCGGATTAGTTAAAGAAATTTTTCTAAGAATGAGTTGTACAGGATTTTGATTTGGCAAATCTCCCTGCTTGTATAAGAAAATGTACAAGTCTTGTGTTCCGCGTTTTATTGTGTACACAAGCCCTTCAGATGGAAGGAAGTTGCCGTCATTTACAATTACACGTACTTGTGTTAGAGCCTTAAAGCTTTTTGTCGTCGCAAATCCATTTGTTGCTTTTGCAGTATATTCATTTGCAAAATTACCCCCGTTTCTTGTCTGGACAATAAATGCCGGCGACTCGTTACCACTAATTGAAGAAAAATGCAGTCTTAGCACTCCAGTGCCGGTTGTAAGTAATATTATTTGCGTACTTTTACTGCCAGAACTATTGAGATTAACTTCCCCATAATCTATGCTTGTTTCCGCAGTAGCCTTGTATGAGCCATCAGGCAGGCCGTCAATAACACGGACCCCATTTACATCAGTGGCTTTCGCAATTTCAAACTCTTTTAAAAAACCGTTTAGATAAAGTTTTGTAATCGCGCCTGCCACCGGGTGATTTACATCATCCACAACTTTTAATGTGAGTTGTGCGCCCCCTCTTTGCAGCACAATTTGCTGGGGAGGGGCATTGCCCATAACTAATTGCAAGTCAACAATCTGGCTTATATGATTTGGCGCTTTTATAATTACCTTAAACACAGAATTTGAATCCAGAATAGGCATTGGACCAAAAATGTTGCTTAACTGCGGCGAGTATGAATTATAAAAATTCCAATCATTCCCGCTTTTTTTGAATACCCGCGCTTCGGCCATTAACAATTCGGAGTTATTATCCATTACTTTAAAATAAAGTCTTTTTGTTTGAGTACTGTTAACTAAAGCATTCGTGTCTGAGTTTAAATCCGAAAAATATACCAAAACATCTTTGGTTCTTCCCGCTTCAACAGTAAAAGAATCATTAGTTGTAAAACCTTTTGTGTACGCCGAATAAGTATAACTTCCTGTTTCAATTTCTTGTGTAATCTGTCCGCTTGACATTGTGTAAATAATACTAGAGCATCAGTAATTTGTATTTTTGCACCAGAAATCAATCCAAGGGGGCTGTTTGCTGTAAATATTATTGTTCCTTTTTTCAGATTATTCTCCAAAGTAATTGTTTTTGTTATTTGAGCAGGAGTAATTTCAACCATTTTTTTCTGATATCCGTCTGCACTCGCTTCAACATTAAGTGTATCACAGTGCCCGTCTGTTTCAAAAACAAATCCATCTGAAGGCTGTCTATTATCAAGTCTGTTTGTATGAACCTGTGTTCGTTCTGTTTTTCCTTGGGCAACACAAATCAAATCAAGCTGAGCAGTACTAATATTCGCACCTGCCAAATCAACTACATCAACCATAACTTGTTTTTGATTATTTGCTTTCTTTATGAGTTCGATTGTTTTTACTGCATCACTGGGAAAAGTAAGCATTGCTTCGGCTGATAAATAGCCTGACTTATTAACCGAGACTCCTAATTGTTCAGCACAAGATACAAATTTTACTTTTCCTTCAGCATTACTAAGAATAGAAATATCCTTGTCCCCATCTTTGCATGTAAAAATTGATTCAACACGCGCACCTTCAACCGGACTATCTTCACTTATAATTGTAAGTTCAACGTTTTGCTCTCCCGACCATGCTCCTCCCTGTCCAAAAATACCTCCGCTAAATAAGAATACTGTTCCAACCAGAATTACTATTAAAACTATCAAAAAAAGAATAAAACTTGGAAAAATACGGTCAATCGGATCCGTTATGGAATAAACCGAAACATGCTTATTCACGACATCAAGTGTGTCATACCATTTATTCTCAAGACTAGTATAAATTCCCAACCAACATCACTTAGAACTAGAACTAACTTAGGCTTTTTTGTTAATAAATCTTACTGCATAATATGGATAAATTAAGGGTTTTAATGACAAAACAGCTACTGCTTGAATCAAATAACCAACGAATAGCCGCTTGAATTGAAATAATAACCAATTCCACAATAGTAAACCCCCCCAATTGACTAATAAGATTTATTTACTTTTTTACACGCGAATGCTTTTGCACACAAGTCCTAATTTTTTAACCAAATCAATATTCTTTTGCACAAGGCACATAAACACAATCATTATATTTGAATAATGATTTAATGAATATAGTACAAGGTGACTCATTGGATAAATCAAAAAGGTTTTTTTTAGCAAAATCAAGAGAAAAATTCATAAAAGGAATAGAGGATTCAAAAAAACCTTTTTTGTATGTTGCGGCTTTTTTTCTGGTTGTTATAATATTAAGGATTCTATTTGAGGTTGCTGAAAGAAAAATTGCGTTCACCATAGAATTATTTTTTCACTTTGCTGCATTTTATGTTTCAGTCGCTCTTACAACAATAATAATCTTTACTTTATTTACAAAAAGAAGCCCAATTAAGACAAGCCGAGTAATCCTCCCTTTTTTCTCTATTATTATACTTCCAATAATAATAGACTTTTTAGTAACAATTGGAAAAGGGGCGCAAATATGTTATTTTCAAATTTCTGATGCAACTAACGCACTGCAAAACTTTGTAACAATTGGAGGGCCATTTAGAGAATGCGGAGTAACACTTGGAATACGAATAGAAATGATTCTAATGCTCATTTTATTTGCATATTATATCTACCTTAAAATCAGAAAAGTTTTGCCAACTATTACGGCAACGGTTTTATTATACACCAGTATTTTTGCTTATGGGAATTTTCCTTTTATANNTGGGAATTTTCCTTTTATAATCAACTCAATAATAAGCCCTTTTGGCGGAGTGTTTGAATCAAGTATGCGTTCGCAATTACTCATTGCAGCATATTTGTTTTTAATCTTTATTCAAGGAGCCGCGCTTTTTTTTATTTCAAAAAAAGAATTATTCATTGCAATAATAAGAGAATTGCGTTCTTTTCGCTTGGTTCATTTTATTATAATGCTTATATTCGGCGCAGGTATTGCAATCAAGATGGGCAAAAGCCTTGCTTTTGCAAATTTATTCGCACTAGTACTTTCAGTGGCATCGATTGTATGCGCATTCATTTTTTTGACTATTCAAAACAATATTGCCGATGTATTAATTGATAAGTACTCAAACAATAAACGCCCTTTGCAGTCAATCAAGATTACACCCAAAGAGTATCACACAGCATCGCTTATTTTTCTTTTCTTTTCAGCCGCATTTTCATTAGTTTCTGGAATCCTTTCTTTTGCATTCCTTGCAGCGCTTATAATTATATATTATACATACTCTGTTCCTCCTTTAAGATTAAAACGTGTTCCAATATTTTCCAAACTCCTTATTGCCCTAAGCACTCTTCTTTGCATTATACTTGGTTATGCACTTACTAGCGAGTCGCTCAATCCTTTTCCAGCACCGATTCTTGCACTCATACTTATTGGTTTTACGCTCGCAATTAATTTTATTGATATAAAGGATTACGCCGGCGACAAAAATGCCGGAATTAAAACTCTTCCAGTACTTTTTGGGCTCAAAAAAGCAAAAATCTTAATTGGGATTTTT
>JAPLVQ010000181.1:0-432 GCA_026397035.1 Candidatus Iainarchaeum sp. | reverse complement strand
TTTTGCTTATGCGCTTGCGTATTTTGTTCTCAACAAACCGTTTCTTTTGCCCCTAATTATAGCCTTTGCATTCCTTGAATTTTTTCTAATTAATAGAAAAATTTATGATGAGCGTAGCGTGTTCGCTGTTTATATTTTTAGTTTTATTCTCTTAAGCGCATTTTACTTAATGTAACTATTTTGAATACAAAATTCCATGTCCAAAAATTCTGCAGTCAGCGCCGTTTTGTCGGAAAGTTTGCTAGATTGGATTATTCTTTTAAAAGCATATTTTCTAGTTTGTTTTTTAGTTCTTCTATATTGTCAAACTCAATTACTGTACCAATTTGCCTTCTAAAGATGCTTTCTTTTATCCCTGTTTGTATTGCAAGAATCAATTTTTTATCTTTTGCGATTGAATAACCTAATTCCACAAGCATTCCTTGGCTAATT
>JAPLVQ010000154.1 GCA_026397035.1 Candidatus Iainarchaeum sp. | reverse complement strand
CAAACAGGAAATTCATGGCTGGCAAACGCCAGCTGTGATTTACTTCAACAAAAAGTATTATAACAAGAAGCGAAAATGATATTTGAAAAGCGGACAAATGTGTGGCATACAAAAGCGGACAAAAGTCCGGCTACGGTACAAGTAAGAAAGCAAAATGACTGACTATTGTGAAAGACTTGGCTGAAATAGTTCTGGAAACAAACAATTCACTTATATTTAAAGATTTCATAACTCAAAATCTTATTCCCTTCATAGATGAATTTTGCCGAAAAAAAGCCTTTTTCTTCAAGCAAAGGAACAAAGTACTGATCGTCCTCATTTAACGGAAGCAAAAGAATTTTGTCATTATCAATCCAGTGAAGATTGCCTTCATTTGAATCAATTAACTCCCCGCTGAATTCTTTTGCTATGAAAACAAAAACATACCAATCCTCGCCCTTGAAATTTGCAAAGGTCAAAAGACCCCATAAATGAGGATTCTTTATTTTAAGCCCTGATTCTTCCAAAACTTCCCTTTTTACACAATCCTCAGGAGACTCGCCAGCCTCAAGCTTTCCTCCAAGCCCATTATATTTACCCTCGTGAAGATCATTCTGCTTTTTTACACGATGAATCATCAAAGTCTTATTATCTTTTCTAACGTAACAAAGAGTTGCCAGTTTCATAGAAAAACCAAAATGTACTGTGAATGGAAAAGAACAAAAACCCATTCATTCAAAACAAAAAATCTAAAACCACTGGCTTAACCTTGTCTGGGACTTGAAATGACTAATGAGCGCAGACTTCTTTTTGTACTGCTCAATAGGAACTGTAAGCTTTTTTGATAAGAAGTCAAGCGCGAGATCAAAATTTGAAAAAGAAAGCGCAGGTTCTTTTAACGCTGCTCTTACATTTTCTCTTATTTGCCAAACTCCAAGAGGTACAGCGTAATCCTTTCCAATCTCCCTAAAAATAATTGCTGCAGCATTCAAATTCTTATCAACTAAATACTCTGCCACAGCGAGACGCGAAGCAAAATACGCTCCTTCAGTCTCGTCAGGATAACCCTTTAATCCTGAATTTAATTCTGAATCCGAAAGAATATTATAATTTGATGCTTCTTTAGTCCAAACACCTCCTGGAAGCCAGCACTCAATCTGCTCAAAAGACCAAGGATAAGGCATCAACAAAACCCAAAAATCATTATCCAAATATTTTGAATGAAAAAGATTAAACGAATCAAGAACCTTATTCTGAGAAATCTTTTCCTCAATAAAATATTTTGAAATATTCGAATCAACCGCTGTAATACTCCACCTAGTCGGAACAATTTTTCTATTCTTCTTCACTCCAAGCGCACCGCTTGAAAGAACCTTGGCAAGAGTTGAGACTGGAAAACCTTTTTTGAATAAATCAATTAACGCGGTGTTGGATTTTACGTCAGTATCGCTGGTGTAATAATCTAATTCCTTTGGAACTCTCGGGTTCTCTATTAATTGAACCTTATCAAGTTTAGCACTAGGACCAAGAGGGGCAGAGAAAGAATCAAAAGAAGTCTCAAGACGCGGTTTTTCTTTTAACTTAACTTCAAGCTCAAAAATATTTGAAGACATCGCAATCTCCTGAAAATCCAAAAGCTCATAATCTGGGTTTGATGCTAAAGAAACAGGCATTGTTTTATATGAACGAAGAAGAGACTCTCTAAAAGAAATTATTTTCTCCTGCGATAAACCATACCACTTTTCCGGCAAATCACTAATCTCAGAAACCTCGCTGGGAAGAGCAGAAAGCGGAGCAACAGCAACTTTTGGATAACTCTTCCAAGAAACAAAAAAACCAGGAGGAGAAGCCCCGATAAAATCAGTCCCAACCATTGAAGAAACAATCCTTGACTGAGAAAAATTCATACACTATTCAAATTAATAAAACTACAACAGGACAACCAAACAGCAAAAAATGGATATTATTTCAAACAAAACTTTGTCTCGGGGGAAAAAGCATAAATAGTTAGAATGAGTTACTTAGCTATGAATAAGGCGCTTGAAATTGTGCAAAAAGCCACAGAGTACAAAAAATACAGGACCAGGAAACTGTATCAAAACTCCAGAAGAACTGTTCTGAGAGCACACTTAAAACGCACAAAAAGAGCAAGAACCTTAATGAAACAAAAAGCTATCCTCACAGAGGTAAAAAAAGCAATGTTTGAAAAACAAAGGCTGTTAAGGAAATTATTAAGGCGGGAAAAATTAACCGAAGCCGAAGAGAAAAAAATACCCTCCTTTTTCTGGCCCAAAGAACTCCAAGTGATAAATAGAAGGACCGCAAAAGTCGAGTCAATGGAAAAAACGGATGCCGAAATGGAAGAAATCCTCAAAAGAGCACAAACCGGAAAACTTACTGAAGAAGATATTAGAAAAACGATTGTGTATTTTGGGTGCTTAAAACCGGCGACGAGATATTCCCGAATGCTTAAAATAGTTTACAATGACAAGATGACAGCAGAAGGAAAATCCAAGTTAAGGTTTGAAGAAGATAGGTCAACTAAGGCAATCAGAAGGGCACTCTTACTTCAACAAGAACAATAACTCTGCAATTTAGAATAATTGCAACTTGTCAAAACCAAAAAAATAGCTTGTCAATTCAGCAGAACCGGTTGACGATTGATACACTTCCAAGAATAAAACATTTTGCCTCTATTAACAAAATGTGTGGTGCTCAATAGTTTTATGGGATTCAAAGATATAATAAGCGCTGCAAAGAAGAATACACCTCAGAGAAGCGTACCAACCTCACCAATGGAGCCAAAAAACTTAGTGGACGTGGCGGAAAACGAAGCCTCAATGGGAAAAACTACTGCAGAAAAAAAAGATATTAATTACGCTGATTCAGAAATAAAAGGATTTATTCCACAACAAAGAACATTCGGCTCACGAAACACCACTAGTAACGCAAACGCTGCTTGCGGGAGCATAATCAGAAACATCGCATCCCAATCAAACATGAACTTACAAACAGGCGGAAACACTAACTGGAACGAATGCACACACAGAAAAGAAGGATTCGGAAAAGATTACTGTAAAGAATACCACTCAATCTGCTACAAAGAAAAATGCACAAGAGCAAGAAAATAAGCTCTGAATTAAAAAATAAAAAGCCAATTTCTTAGAGAACTAATTAATTAAGGCTTTGTGCGGCGCCTACGAAAGAAAGGACCATTTCCTAATTGAGGAACAAGATTTCTCTCAGATCCAAGAAATTTTTTTACAAGTTTGCGAGCAGTTTTTGGATTTACCCGTGCATCGAACTCCAAAGATGTGACAGTTTCCAAGTCTTTGCTTTTCTTATTTCCAAAATCCCCCTTTGGAACACCAGTAAATGCCTCTTTCACAGTACTTTTTATAAACTCCGTCCGGTCATTTTCGAGTAATTTTTTGGCTCGCGAAGTCACTGGAATATTATCCTCTCTAATTAGGGAAGTGACAAAGTATCCAAACGCATCCACTAAGGAAGGATGCAAATTTGCTTGAGTAAATTTAAAAATAGTTACAATTGCCTTAGCTTCAACAGGCTTTGATCTGTTATGCGAGTAATACTCTAAAAGCGCGCTTATACATTTACGACCATTAATAAAAGCATACGACTCCTCATTACTCGGATAATCAGGCAATCCCATTCTATCCAACACACTAGCTAGTACCCCATCAACCCTTGGTTTTCCACTTTGTTTCCATTTTTGTGTCCTATCTAATGCCTTGCTAAGAGAATCTGCCACGCTTTGTTCCTGGGGTGTCCTTTGATGCAAAGGTTTTTTGAGAATTTCCTTAATAGAAAGCAATCCTGGCATGTTAACCAAAAATATAAACATAAAAGCTATTAATAATCGTTCTGATTCACTTAAAGTTCAAAAAAAATGCTTTTAGTTTTTTATAAAACAAAAAAGCTCAAATGAAATTCTAAATTGTTTTATATATTCAAGCATTGATAATACTGTTATGAAAAGACGCGAGTCCATTCAAGGAAAAACTGCTTTGGATTTTCATTCAGATAACAAAAGCAATTTGGAAAGATATGATGAATTTTTGGATGTTGTTTTGAGTTATGCCAAAAAATTGAATAAACCAAATCCCACAATAATAGATTTAGGTTGCGGTTCTGGGGAAACAGAACTTCTTTTAACAAAAAAACTTCCATATGCAACCATAATCGGGATAGATAATTCAAAAACAATGATTAAACTTGCAAAAAGATTATTGAAAGACTGTCCGCGGATGAAGATTTATTATAAGGATATTAACAAGCTAAAACCAGATTTTCTTCATGGAGACTTAATAATTTCGAGACACACTTTTCACCGTTTGAATGAATTGAAAAAAGGTTTTTTGACCATGTCCCGTCTGGCTAACAAGAATGCATTTCTGATAAATAATTCATTTGTAAACTTAAAAAGTCTAAGTGTAAAAGAATTTGAAAAATGGATTGATTGTTTCATCGAAAGAAACAATGCACCCTTAAACCAGAAAGAGTGGGTCTTAGCACATTTTAACGCCCCCTCTGTTAAAGAATATGTTAAAGCGATAAAATCAGTTAAGTCATTAAAGTTGATTAAAATAATTGTAAATGACGAAGGATATGGGTGCAATACTATCAAGACAATTGCATCAAAAAAATAAGCAAAGTCGCAAATTTTGTATAACTAAATTTGATTACGCTCAAGCCCACGTTTTATACAACTATCAAACTTTTAATAGTTAAAATCGTCGAATCTAACAGACACTATTTTAAGCTTTTTTAAGTCAGATTTATTCATGTGCGGAGAGGAAAATAACTATACTGAAAAGATGTGGCACACAGCCGCGCACGTGTTCGCTAACGCACTAATTGAACTCTATCCTAAAGCAAAAATCGCAATAGGACCACCAATAGAACAGGGATTTCATTATGATTTTGAGCTTGCGGAAAGCATTGACTCTAAAGCGCTTGAAAAAATAGAAGCAAGGATGAAAGAAATATTGCAAAGAAAAGAAAAAATGATTAAAGGAAAAATGGGTGTAGAAGAAGCACTAAAGTTTTTTGAAAATAACCCTTACAAAGTGGAAATGATTAATGATCTTGCCAACAATGGCAAAGAAAAAATCAGTACTTACACTAACGGGGACTTTGTTGACATGTGTAAAGGTCCTCACCTTGAAAGTATTTCAGAAATAGGGGCGGTGAAATTACTAAAAACCTCAAGCGCTTACTGGAAAGGAAACGAAAAAAACGCAGTACTCCAAAGAGTATACGGAATAGGATTCAAAACGCAAAAAGAACTTGACGAGTGGGCTGAGGCAAGAAAAAAAGCCGAAGAAAACTCTCATGTAAAACTCGGGAAAGAACTTGATTTATTTATTACAAGCGAAGTAATCGGAAAAGGACTTCCTTTATTTACTCCGCGCGGAGCAATGATGATGCAAGTACTGCAGAGATTTATTGAGGATGAAGAAACAAAAAGAGGGTACTTGCGCACACGAACACCAGTAATGACAAAATCGGATTTATATAAAATCTCGGGACATTACACTCATTACAAAGAAAGCATGTTTCAACTTGAGATAGAAGGAAGCGAATACTTCCTCCGACCCATGACCTGCCCCCACCAATACATGATTTATAAATCAAAACAATACAGCTACCGCGACATGCCAATAAGATTAGGAGAAGTAGCACAGTTATTTAGAAAAGAACAAAGCGGAGAATTACACGGAATCGTACGCGTATGGCAGTTCACACTTAATGATGCGCATTTAATTGTAAGACCAGACCAACTTGAGGAAGAAATAAACTCAACACTTGAACTAATCCAGTACTGTATGAAAAAGTTAGGAATCAAAGACTATTGGTACAGATTCAGCAAATGGGACCCGAACAACAAGGAAAAATATATTGACAACCCCGAAATGTGGGAAAAAGCACAGGCGGTTCTTAAGAGTGTTCTTGATAAATCAAAAATGAATTACGAGGAAGCGGAAAATGAAGCCGCATTCTACGGACCAAAAATAGATATACAAGCAAGAAATGTTTACGGTAAAGAAGATTCTCTTTTTACGGTACAAGTTGATTTTGCCGCAGCTGAAAAATTTGACATGAATTACATAGAAAAAGATGGGACAAAACAACGCCCGGTAGTAGTACACCGTGCGGCGGTCGGATGCCTTGAAAGAACAATCGCTTTCATGCTAGAACAAACAGGCGGAAATTTACCATTCTGGTTATCCCCAGAACAAATAAGAATAATTCCCGTATCTGAAAAGTTTATTGAAAACGCTAACGAATTAAAGAAGAAACTAATGGACGAAGGGTACAGAATAGAAGTTGATATTAAAGACCAGACACTCGGAAACAAAATCAGAAATGCTCAGCTATTAAAAATTCCTTTAATGCTTGTGTTCGGCGAAAAAGAAAAAACAAGCGGAGAATACCAAGTAAGGGAAAGAAATGGAACACAATACAAACTGGGTTACGCTGAATTGATTGAGAAATTGAAAAAACTACAGGAAGAATAACTCTAAATCTAAAAAAGCATAAACAGGCTAGCACTCAAAAAACCCTCCAAGGACTCTGGGACAAAAGTATATAAAGAGTCTATTTTTTTGTTTTTTTGATTATGATGTAGGCTGTTTTTCCTAAGTGTTCTTTTGGGCAGTCGATTTTTGCGCCGGTTCCGTATTTGGTTACGGTTTTGATGTAGTAACCGTCAATGTTTTCTATTGTGATTTTTGATTTTTCTGTTATTGGTACTTTACGCATATAATATGTATTATATACATATTATTATAAATGTGTTGGTTGTTAGTATTTTATGCGTTTAATGAATAAACATTTGCAGAAAACTCTTGACGAAATGGATTTTTTGAAAAAGCTTTACAAGAAAGAGTTTGCTATTGAAAAACCAAAATTCTCAAAAGAGTATGATAATCGGTTGCGTGACCTCAAACGTGTTTTGTTTGAACGAATTAACAAGGACGTGGATAAAGCCGCAGGATTTATAGAAGTTAAACAAATTACTGGCAGGCCATTGAAAGACCGTGTGTTGTTGACCAAGCTGCACTTGGTGCAACAAATTTTGGATTTAACAAATCGAGATATGGAATCGTTTGCATTAATATTTTCGTTAACTGGTAATGAAACTTTTAGTTACAAAACAATTGAAAGAGCCTATGAAGATCAGCTCGTGGGAATGATTTTGCACAACTTGTATGTCTTGAGTTGTGGAAAACCAAGAGAAATAGATGCATCATCAGACGGCACAGGATATGCATTAACAATCACAAAACATTATCGAACTGACAAAGATGAAAATAAAGAAACTTGGGAAGAAGTTGAACGAAAAGAATATATCATTACATCAACTATTGTTGATTTGAAAACTAAAATCTATGTCAGTTTTGCAACTGGATTTCAATCCGAAATGAGATTGTTTGAACAAGCTGAACTACTCGGGGTTGAAACCCCGAGGGTCTTTTGGCTAACTGCTGTACTGTAGCATTGTTGTTTGGGTTGTTTTGTTTTCTGTTGCTGTCCAATGCTTTTTTTGTGATTCGTTAACATATTTTTTCATTGCTTC
>JAPLVQ010000173.1:691-10169 GCA_026397035.1 Candidatus Iainarchaeum sp. | reverse complement strand
GATAAATTGTCATATGGGAAACCACCTCGAATGGTTTTCCCAACCCCAATAGCTCAACGCTATTGGGGCATATAAAAAGCTCCTAAACCCAAAAACTGCCCCTTAATAACTACCTGCGGAAGTACTGTGGATAGGTTTATATTTATTGGATGAATAACTCTATTGGTGTAATTAAATTCCAAATCCATCTAAACCATCGTTAGTGAAATTTAAACATACTATTACAGGTAAACCTCGATGGTTTGTGGGGATCTCTTTTTGATTCTCCTGCGGGGAAGCTTATTGGCGGGATGCCTGCAAAGGTAGTTAGGGGTGCTAAAAATGAGCGTGCAAGAATTCTTCCTGAAATGGAGCGCATAGATCCAATGGAAAACAAAGGGGAATATTAATTGAAAGCAAGCGAAAGATTAGTCCTATAGTTAATAGTGCAAAAGCAGTCTTGCTTCAAAAATATGGGTTTGAGCTTACTAGAGCTGGATTTAAAGATGCAGAGGAAGAACTAAGGGTAATGACTAAGTTATCTGGAAAAATAATTGAAACTCATGAAAAGAGCTTAGTTGAAAGAAAAGTGGGGCTGATGCATGGAACAGCTCCTTATAGGGAGCTGGGCTTTTTAATTTCTGCAATGGATGGTTTAAGAGGAAGGAAGTTTGGTGACAGGTTAGCGAGGGCAGTTATTGAACAATATGAAACCGCTAGTAAGGTTGGGCGAGATAGTTTCAGGGGAAGTGTAACTGTGCAAGAAGTAGAGAAAGTTTTAACTTCAGATACACGTCGAGATACTGAAGAATATGTGCAGCAAATGCTCCCAGTAGTGGCAATTGGAGGTATTGACTTAAGAAAAGTTAAGGGAGCTAAAATGTTTCCTATGGCGGAATTTATGAATGATTTTTTTCAAGGACGGTTTGAATCAGCCGCAAAAAGTCCTGTGTTAAGTGGAGTAGAAGGGAAAGTTTATGGTGAAGCATTAAAAATAGGGCTTCGAACAGCCGAAGAGATAAAAAGTAGAGGGTTAAACAATAGTTATTATGCACCGCACATGCGTGGTTGGATGATATGGGCTATGGCTGAAGGCATTGTGCGAAGTGGTGGCAAAAGAATAAGACTGATTTGAAAAAGTTAAAATTAAAAAATAACCCATCGTTGTCCGTTTTTCGTCCAAGGGTGGGGAGTTAAAGTATAATACACTTCTGTGTTTGTCTTTTTAAATCTTCTTTTCGCTTTCGTCATTTGCCGTTAGGATTACGTCAGTAATGTCTGTGATGGTTATTGTTTGGTCACAAATTTTGTCTAAATAGTAAGATTGCATCTTTTGGAAAGACACGTGGATTATTGCTTTTCCTAATTTTTGGATTTCTTGTATTGCTGGAACAAAATCAGAATCATTACTCACAAGAAATGCAGTATCATAAGCGTTATTTACCGCATTCATCAGTAAATCCACTATCAGCTTCACATCAACAGCTTTTTCAATAAGTTTATTATTCTGTCTCTTTTCAAGCCTTCCGAGAAAGAGCTGCAAATTTTGAATAGTTTTAATTTTTGAAAAGAATTTTTGCTGATTTTTATACTGTTCAGGGTGAGTGTGCTGATTTACTGGAGCGGTGTAGTAAAATATTCGTTCCAAAGAGTATCCTTGCGAGATTTTTGCACAAAACTTTTCAAGGTCAATGTTAGTCACGCCAAAGCTTTTCTTAAGGCTGTGGTAAAAGTTGCTCCCGTCAATAAATATCATTGTTCTGTTTTGCATGCTTAATTTTTGTTGTGACTTTTATAAAAGAAGCTGGTGGATTTCGTTGTTTGACGAAGGGACTTTTGGATGGGGTTATTTCAAATGCTTAATGCTTAAGTTCGGTTAAGTCACTCGTCGTATTCTAACTAAGCTTTTTATTCAAACTTTTTCTCGCATGTATTAATGAATAAGCGGTTTTATGTTGATACTTGTATTTGGAGGGATTTGCTTGAAGAACGAACGAGCGGTTTTTCTCCTTTGGGGGAATACACTTTTCAGTTTTTGAAGAATTGCAGAAAATACTCTTATAAAATTGTAGTTTCGAATTGGGTTATTGACGAACTAAGTAGTGATTTTTCTTTTGAAAAGATAAATGAATTGTTGGACTCTTTTAGTGACTTAATCCAGTTTGTTTCGGTTTCAAGAAAACAAATGCAAGATGTATTATTTTTAGTCAATAAGTTCAAATATATTCACAAGGCTGATTTGTTGCATTATGTTATTTCTAAAGACAATAAATGTGTTCTTGTTACGCGTGATAAGCACTTTGAAGAAGTTGCAGACTTTATTGTTGTGCAAAAGCCTGAAGAGGTTGTTTTTGATTAGCTTCTTTTTGTAATCGTTTTTCAAATTCAGCAAATTTCTTATCTGCTAATTCTTCTCTTATCTGCCTGTATTCTTCCCAAGTTCCTGTTCCTTTGTGTTTTAGTTTTCCGCGCATACTAAATAGCTTATCCCATGCGGCGTTTTTCCTTCTTTCTTCTTCGAGCTTTAAATGTTTCTCGCGTATAGCTTCCCTCAAAAAATCAGATTTTGTTGAGTAATGAAACTCTTTCATATCAGTTTCCATCACTTTAATTAAGGGTTTTTCAATTCTTACCGTTAGAATGCTTTCACTCATGTATTACATTGTATTACAAAAGGATTTTAAGAGTTTTGAATTGGGCAAAAGATACAACTTGGAGGAAATTAGTGGGCGAATTTGTTTCTTTAGCTTCCTTTTCCGCCTGTTGCCGTTCTTCTGAAATGTTTATTGCCCTGAACTCTTTCTTGTTTTCCTGTTTTGTTCCTCGCGTTCTTCTTAACCATTAAGTACCACCTGGCAAAGTAAATGGTTTTTGGGGAATATAAGGGCGTGGTTTTGGGTGATCAAGATACAGAAATCACCTGTGCACCAAAAAGTTTTTTTGTTACGCTTTCGTACTTTGTTCCCAAAGTAGTTTGAATATTGATTTTATTGAAGCAACCGCTTCTTTGTTTTCAATCAAAATTGCTGTGGGTAAAACTCCAGTGGTAAAGAAACCCATTTTTTCTCCGTAGAAGAAAATCGTGGATTTGAAGCCGTTTAGGCTTAGTAAGTATCTCACCTCTCGCAGGCGTGCGGGTTCTGATTTTTCATAAATCTTTGGGGTAGTTTTTGAGGTGAATATTACATGGTGCCAAAAACCTTTTTCTACTCTTTTTGCGATAAAGTTTTGAATAAAGAGTTCCTTAAATAGTTTTCCAAAAACGTCGTAATCAATTATGAAGTAAGTGTCTTTTCCCACAACGAGCATATCATCCCAAATACTTTTGAGCCCTTTGTACCCGACAAATGTTTGAACTTTTTGTGAGCTTTTGGAGTCCTGCATTATTTCAGCAAATTCAGGCATGGCTTCAGAAAGCAGTTTTCTTTTGTTTTCAAGCATTTGGAGAAGCACTTTTGGGTCAGCCGCGTGAAATACTTTGGTGTTGTCGCTTATTGATTCGGAAATAATTCCTCTTGAAAGCATTTTGTCTAAAATATCATAAACACTTTGGCGTAAGATGCTGGTTTTCTTTGAGAGTTCTGCCGCTGTTGAGTGGTTGCTTTTTAGGAGTACTAAATATAGTTCGGCTTCTTTGCTATTTAGTCCGAATTCTTCAAGCACTAATTTTAGATCCATAATAATCCTTTGACGCCCAAAGTATATATTTCTTTGCTTTTGTCGTAACAAAGTGACGACAAACAGGTAAATACTTTGGGGTTGAGAGTTACTTGGTGAGTATGATGAAATTTGGGGTAAAAGTTTGGGCTGGAGTATTTGCGATTGTAGCGTTGGCATTGTTTGGGTTTTTAGTAATATCAGGGGGATTATTCACTTCGAATCTTGCATTTAACTCAAATATTTCTCAAACACAAACTAATACAATTAAAATCGGCGGGATGTTTTCTTTGAGTGGCACCACCGCTTTTGCAGGCCAGCCGGAAGCTGATTTTGCAAAGATTGCGATTGATGAAATTAATGCGAGCGGCGGAATTAATGGAAAGAAAATAGAATATATTCTTGAGGATGATAAGTGTAATGCGCAGGATGCGCTAACAGCTGCAAAGAAACTCATTGAAGAGGATGGAGTAAAGATAATTCTTGGTCCAAGTTGTTCTCCTGCGACTACTGCAGTAGCGCCTGTTTCTAGTTCAAATAAAGTAATAATTTTCGCGGCGAGCTCCTTGAGTACAAATATTTTCCGAGGGGTGGATTATTCATTTAGGGCTAATCAGCCGACTCTAGTTCCTGCTCAACTTCAAGCAGAACACGCGTTAAAATCAAAAAATATTAAGACAGTTGCGATTATTTCCGAGTTAAGCAATTTTCCAAAGAGTTGGACGGATGATTTTGAAAAAGAATTTGTTCTTGGCGGAGGGAAAGTCACAAAAAGATTTGACTTTGCTTCTGGTGAGACTGACTTTAAATCAGATATTGCCCAAATTCGCTCTAATAAACCTGACGCAGTGTTTGTTTCAACTTTGGGACCTGCCGCTTCAATATTAATAATTAAACAAATGAATGAACTTGGGATTTTAGATAAAGTTTTTTTGCTTGGGAACCATACTTCAATGGATTTGGAGGTAAGTAACGGGCTTGACGGAGTTTTTCCAAGCAATGCTTTTACTGTTGTTCCTTATTCGGATGATAATGGATTGCTAAAAAAATATGTAGAAAAGTTTCATAAAGAGCCGACTTTTGAGTACTTTTACACTGCCGCAATGTATGATGCGGTGTACTTGCTCAAAGACGCAATCACTTCCTGTGGTGAAAATACTAAGTGTATTCAGGATTATCTAAAATCCCCTTTTTTGAACTTTAAAGGGACAGTAATGACTTGGAACTTTGACAAGAACGGCGACCCCATAATCCCTAAAGAAGATTACAAGGAAAGAAGAATAGAAAACGGGATGAAAAAGTATTACAAGATTGGGTAAATATTTTAAATAAGTAACTGGTTGTTTTAAGTAAGTTGTTGGTTTGTATATTTTTGGAGAAGTTTTTTGATAAAGCTTGCAGTTAATTGTTCCTGCAAAATAGCCTGCTTTTTTTGAAAGAATGGAAAATTTATATAGCCGATTGTGTTTATGATTGGTTAAAGTTTAGTTGGTGTTTTTAGTGGGTTTGCAAATTAATGGTTTTTTTGCGGAGAGTAATAACTCTTTTTCTGGTTCTGTGCCAAGCCAAGTACCCGCATCTGATTCGGCTAGTATAGCGTCTGCGCCGGCGCCTGATTCGATTGGTGTAAGTCAAGTGCAGGTATCTGATTCAGTTAGTATAAATCCGATGCCAGTTCCTGATTCAACTAGTGCAAACCTAGCACCAGCATCCGATTCAATTAGTGCAGTTCCTGTGCAGGGTAAGAAAAGTATGCCCCAAGTAACTGATTCAAAGCCAAAAAATGGTGTTAATAAAAAAATTGTGGCGATTTGTGCAATTGTAGTGGTTATAATTATTATTTTTGCTGCGCTATTTTTTAGTGGTTCTCTTGCAGGGGTTATATCAAATCAGGGTAATATTTTTCCTGGGAGTGATAATAATTCCGCAAACCCTCAAAAAAGTGTTTCTTCTTCTGAAGCAAATCCTGCTGCTAATATGAACGCAAGTCTTGATGCTAATGTGAGTCCTGATGCTAATTATTGTGAGGGAATGAATAGGCTTCCTTTAGGGAAAAAAATTGGTATTCTTTCCGAAGATAGTAATGGTATGTCCTCTGTTTCCAAAAAAGGGGAAAAGGCGGCTTTTGTTTTGGTTTATGAAAATGGCGTTTTAAAAGAAACAATTTTAAATAACTTGACAATAAGCCCGACTCCAAACACTCTAGTTGATTTGCTTAAATCAAAAGGAATTACTGTGTTAGTTCTTGATTCGCCGCGCGATTCCCTAATTCAGGCGCTGAAATCAAATGATATTAATTGCTATAAGGCAAAAGGACGGATAAATTCTTTAATCGGACATGGACCGTAATTAAATTAGCCTTATTTTGGGCAGGTTTCTGATTCAACCTAACTTTTATTAGGTTTTGTTTGCTTTAATTAAATTTGGTTAGGAAAACGATTGGGCTAGGAAAACTTCTTGAAATACATGCTCAAAAACATATAAATACTCTTTCTTAAAAGCATATTTGTGTGTTTTGAAGGTTGCAAAGGGAAGAGGGTGTTTTCATTGGGCGTGCTTGTTAGAGTAATTTTTTTTGTATTAATTATTTCTCTGGCGGTTTTGTTTCTCGGCGGTTTTTTTGGTAATTCTTCGGACCCTTTGGGTAATTCTTCAGTTTTTTTTGATAATCTTTCGGGTTTGTTTGGTAATTCTTCTGGTTTGTTTGATAACTTTTCAAGTTTATTTAGGACCGATTCTTTTTTTGCATTAAATAGTTATTTTGGAGGCAACATTGCTGATGAGAATGTGCATGTTTTTGATCAAAATTTTTCAACTACAGATTTGAACGCGCAAAAATATGTTGTTGTTTGCTCTGTTGGGGAGGCAAAGTGTTTGGGAACGAATCGTATTGTTTGTAAAAATAATTCTTGGGTTAATCGCGGGGATATTAATGGTTTTTGCGGGTATCACTCGGAGTGTAACTTGGGTCAGATTCGCTGTGACGGCAATATGTATTTTACCTGTGATATTAATCATTTTTGGGTTAATCGGGGCAGAGTGAATAAAAAGTGCGGTTATTCCATAGAGTGCATTTCTAAAGAAGATACTTGTCTGGATTTGAATTATTTGATTTGCAAGGATAATCATTGGGTTAATACCGGAAAAATAATTGGGAAGTGCGGTTATTCTGGCGTTGGCGGGGATAGTGTTATGACAGTTAGTCCTGTAAGTAATGGGACAGTATATTTTACCAGGGAAAATTATGGTGTTCAACAGGATTGTATTACTCAAAACGTGTGTATTGCGCGCGGGAATATTAAGGGGTTGTATAATTCAATCAGGGAAGGAGAGTATTCTTCAAATACTCCAAGCGATACGGAATGGTATTTTGGCGGTGATTGTGTTAATGGGTTGACGTTTAAGACTTGGATAAATGCAGTGAATAATAACCCTCAGGGAAGCATTAATGTCTCCGCTTGTTTGCATTTGATTTCTGATAATATGTATTTTAACATAAAATTTACGAGTTTTACTGGGAGTAATGGGGGCGGTGGTTTTAGTTACGTTCGTACAAGGACATATTTGCAGGGTACGTCCAGCGGAAGTAATACTTTTGTTTGCAATTCTGGGGAAGTGAATTGCTCCGGAACTAATCATTTGGTTTGCGAGAATAATTCTTGGGTTAATCGCGGGGATATTAATGGTTTTTGCGGGGTTTATTATGCGTGTGATTTGAATCAAACGAGTTGCCTAGATTCAAATTATTTAGTTTGCGATAGTAATCACGCTTGGGTTAATCTTGGGGGTACAAACGGTTTTTGCGGGTATTTTCCAAAGTGTTTTGCTGGTCAGTCTGATTGTAATGATAATTCATATTTGACTTGTGATAATAATTATGGCTGGACTAATAATGGTCTTGTTGTAGGCAATTGCGGTGTTGAGTGTTTGAATGATACAAATAGCTGTTCGGATTCGAATTATTTGACTTGCGGGGCTAACAATAAGTGGGTTAATCTTGGGGATATGAATGGTAAGTGCGGGGTTAATTGGGGGGTAGTGTATTTCTCGAAAGCGGATTTTGGTAATCAAAAAGATTGTATCACTAGTAGTGTATGTTTGACAAGAGGCAACTCTCAAGGATTATTTAATTCTGTCTTGGAAAGTGCTTATTCCTCTTTGGCTCCAACGGATACTAACTGGTTTTTTGGAAGTTATTGCGCTAGGGGGTTAATCTTTAGTTCTTGGGTGAGTGCGGTGAATAATAATCCTTCAAGTAGGGTTGGTGTTCCTGCTTGTTTGCATTTGATTTCTGATGATGAGTATTATAACATTATTTTTAATCAATGGTCAGGCGGGAATACCGGCGGCGGTTTTAGTTATGATAGAGTCAGAACTTCGTCGTATGATTGGAATTAGTTTTTTTGCCCGTTTTTTTTAAAACAGATTTTTTATGGAATGGGATAAGTTTTTTATAGCTCTTTTGTGTTTGTCTTTAATAGAGTTATTTGGTCGTGTTTTTTTTGGATAATTTTTTTAGCAAACGATTTTTCGATTCCCGCGGTCAGGGTACCATTGAGTATATAATGATTGTTGCTGTTGTGGTTGTGGTTTCGCTTATTGTTGTCAGCCTGGTAAGTAATCAAACTAATACTGTTTCTAGTGTTAGTTCTAATTCCCAAAATGTTTCTTTGAAAACCGCGGGTATTGGTGTTGGTGATAGTGTTGCTGGGGAGGATGGAAATTTATTGTTTATTTTTCAGAATAATTTAGGAGAAAGAGCTACTGTTACAAAAATTACTATTAATGAAACAGATTATAATTTTAATAATTACCTTGCTGTTGGGGATAAAAAATCCTTTGTGTTAAACGGGGTAGCCGCTTGTACTGGCGACAAGAAGGAGTATTCTGTTGTTGTTCGTTATATGTCTGAAAATGGTTTGGAGAAGAGTCTTAATTATGGCAATGTTTTGATTAATTGTGTTAGTACTGTTTCTCCAATAGGTATTTCTGTTGAGGCGTGCGGGACTGGATGCGGGAATGGGACTGTTGAGGAGGGCAGTGATGGAGGAGATTCTAATGTGGGGGGAGTTGAGTTTACAAAAGCTGATTATGCTACGGGTAATAGCGCCAAGGATTGTATTACTGCTAATGTGTGTATTACAAGAGGGGATAAGGAAGGGTTGTATAATTCGGTGACTGATGAGGGTTATACCAGCAATCCCGGCGATACCGAGTGGTATTTTGGGGGTGTATGCGAGAACGGTTTGTTGTTTGCTGGATGGATAGCTGCAGTGAGGCGTTATATGCAGAGTTCTCCCCCTGAAGTTCTTGGCGTTCCTGCATGTTTGCATTTGATTTCTGATGATGAGTATTATGATATTAATTTTACCAGTTGGACCGGGCATAATGCAGGCGGGGGATTTAGTTATACTAGGCAGAGAGCGGATAGTATTATTCAGTGGCAGCCTCCGGTTGATTATAATTATTTTTCTAAGGCTGATTATGCCACTGGGGATGCTGCGAAGGATTGCATTACCCCAAAGGTGTGTATTACGCGCGGGAATATTAAAGGATTGTATAATTCTGTGACTGAAGCGGGGTATGATGAAGAGGACCCTTATGGCAATCCGGGTGATACTGAGTGGTCTTTTAGCGGGTATTGTGCTGATGTTTCAAGTTTTTCAAAATGGGTAGATGCTGTGGAAGGTTATCCACCTGAAAGGCTCGGTGTTCCTGGTTGTTTGCATTTGATTTCTGATAATGAATATTATAATATCCTTTTTAATGGCTGGTCGGCAGGGAATAGTGTTACATCAACTGGCGGCGGCGGGTTTAGTTATTATAGAAAACAAGTTGAAGC
>JAPLVQ010000173.1:0-686 GCA_026397035.1 Candidatus Iainarchaeum sp. | reverse complement strand
CGCCTTGAATTTGTCTTCTTAAGTTCCAATTTTTGTTCTTGATGACGCATATATTGTTTTAATGTTAATGCTCCTCTTTGTCGCATAGTTAGTAACAAACATTATTGGATTATTATTGTTTTGGTTTCTTGTTCTACTTTATGGTCTTATTTTTCTTTGCCTGGGTTAGTTTCTTCCAAACCGCTTCGTGCACGATTCTTTCCCAATCCACTCCTGCTACGTAATCCATTTCTCTTTTCATTACATCCGAAATATATACATTTAATTCAGCCATTAAAACATCACACTCACTCTCTTCTTTTCCTGTTTTTATAAATGCTTCGGGAGTGTTTTGCCGTTTAGTACAAAAAAAGGTGCGAAATTATTTTTCGAAATTGAATTAGTTGGAGATTTTGTTTGTTCAGCCGAGCAAAATAGTGTTTGTTCTTTTTAAGTGGTGGTCGTTTGTTAAAATTGTGCATTTGTTGCTTTCGGCGATTGCGAGTATTATTGCATCAGCGGGGCTCATTCCAGGGTTTGTTCTCTTTGCTTCTGCGTGTATTTTGCCTGCGTTAAAATAAGTTTCTGCTTCTTCAACAGGGGTAAAGGATAATTCTTTAATTATTTTAACTGCATTTTCCGCGTTGTGACCGCTTCGGATGATTTTACTTATAACTTCAGTTTTCACAATGTTTGGGGTAAAGCAG
>JAPLVQ010000127.1 GCA_026397035.1 Candidatus Iainarchaeum sp. | reverse complement strand
GGGGAAGTAGAAAAAGACATAACTTATTCCAGCGCAATGAAAGTAATAAGACTAAACTCCAGCCCAGCAAAACTACTGTGGAAAATATACTACGACATATTCAAATAATTCTTGTGAGAATGCCTTATTATGGTTTTATTCTTGATTTCTTGTTCTAAGTTTCTTAATGCGTCTGTTTTAAATATATTGAACTCGTTTATGTTTTGTTTGTTTAGTGATTTTTATTATGTCTGAAAATAAGATAATTTCTTTGCAGAATTCTTTCCAGAAAGGAAAGTATTCTTTTTCGGAATCGGGGCTAAATATTAGTTCAGATCCTGCAGGAGCGATTACTATTAAATCTGTTTCGAGTCCTATTGGTGAAGAGGATTTCTCAAGTGGTTTTGATGATGACAGGAAAATGGTTGTTCAAAGAGTGAATGATGGTATAGATAATTCAAGAGTAAGAACAGGGGTTAATGGTTTTGACGGGCTTATTGGCGGCGGTTTTGAGCGCGAGACAATAATTCTTGTTGTCGGGGCTTCTGGTACTGGAAAGACTTTATTAAGTCTTCAGTTTCTTTACAAAGGGGCTGCTGAATATAACGAGCCGGGGGTTTTTATTTCTTTTCAAGAGGGGCGGGATTCATTATTCAGTCATGCTTCTCAGTTTGGCTGGGATTTTGATTCGCTTGACAAGAATAATAAGTTTAGATTGCTTGAGTTTAAGCCTCACCAGGTTACTAAGATTCTTGAAGAGGGTGGGGGTCAGATTAGGGATGCGCTTGCCGAGATTGGGGCTAAGCGTGTTGTTGTGGATTCAATTACAGCGTATGGTTTGCTTTTCAGGGATGAATATAAGCGCAGGGAAAAAATTCTTGAATTTTTTAATTTATTAAGAAAATGGGGGGTTACGGCACTTGTTGTTTGTGAGGATTCTCCTGAGGAAGTAGAAAAGAAAGAAGGCAGTATTGGTTTTATCAGTGACGCAGTTGTTTCGCTTTATTATGAACATGATAGGGAGAATGGTATTAGGATTCATTCGCTTGAAGTGCTTAAAATGCGCGGAACAAAACACACTAACAAGGTTTGCGCGCTTAATTTTGAAGAAGACGGGATTACAGTTTATCCGGATGTTGAAGTATTCTAATCCTTATACTTTGGTGATTGTTCAATAACAATGTTCAATATCAAATATGGCTTATTTTATTTTTGCGTATGCAATTATTCCTTCTCGCCAGGTTTGGGGTAAAATCGAATTTATTATTTTTCTAATTGATCCTCCGCGTCCTGCTGTTTGGCTTTTTGAATCTTCATAGCTGAAGGAACCCATTTTATCCGGATAAAAAGCGTATCTTTCAAGGATTCTTTTGAGACTTCCTCTTGTAAAAACGCTTTTGTGACCCGCGGCGCCAATTTCGCTTAAAAAAGGATTTCCTAAACGGGTTTTGCTTGAATTATAATTTGCCAAATCAAAGCCAAAAAGTAAAAATACCCTGTTGTACCAAACAGAAAGATTTGGGGTAGTGATAATCAATTCAGCTTTGCAAATCTTTCTTGCCTTTTCAAAAAACTTATCTGGGTTGTCCAAATGCTCAATTAAATCATTTGCAAATATTAGATCAAATTTTTTGTGTAATTTACTCATTTCATAGCAATTGCACAATAGTTGCTCATATTTTTTGTTTTTACCCAAATCCTGTTTGTTGTTATTAAGTATTGTTATTTTTGCATTGGGGAATATGTTTTGAATAAAATTTGCACTAAATTCTGTTCCTCCACAATCAAGAATCGTAATTCTTTCATTACAAACTTTTGAGAAGTGTTCTTTGATTCTATCAAATTTTGTTATGCCTGTTACATCTCCCTGCCAATGTTCAACCAAATTTCCCATATAATCACTTTTTCAATTAAATAAATCTAAATACCATCAGCTCAAATATACCTGATTTTAATTTTTAATCGTTTGCATCAAACGATTTTGAGTTTATTCCCCTGCAAGTATCGAATCAATAGTGTTCTCTGAGTAATCATAGCTTTTGTCAGCGAGTTCTTTTGAAGCGTTTATTGTTTCTGTATCTGTGTATTCTTTTAATGCAAAGAGGATTGCTGTATTTTCATTTAAGCGCATCTTGTTTCCAAACAAGTGAAGGAATCTTTCAAATGCGCCTTTTTTATTGTACGCGGCGAGGATGTTTATTGAATCAAATATGACAACTTTTTTGCCCGTAGTTTTGTTATTAATTTTCTCAAGTGCTACTTGTATTCCTGTGAGGTTTGAAGGGTCATTGACCGAAATTACGTTGCTGTTTTCCTCCGCATTTTTTTCACAGCAATCTACTATAAAGAAATTCTTTTTTGTGGATTCAATCAGGTAATTCATTACATTTTTTGATTCTTTTATACACGCAACAAGAATCACTGTTTTTTGATTTGCAAGATACTGGTTTATGGTAAATCCGATTGATTCTTTTAATTGCTTGGCATTGAGGATGACAATAGTAACGCTTTTGTCTCCATTTGCGATTACATCTTTCATAAAGAAAACGTTTTGCATACGAACTGATTAACCATTCTTAAAATAAAAGCTTGTCTGTCTTGGACTTTGCTTAAAACTAATCGGTTTAATTAATAATCTTGTTTGTTTTGCATGGCAGGGTAAATAATAAATACTGTTGATTTGTAATACTTGAATGGGACGAGGACAGACAACTATTGAGCTTTTGATTCTTATTGGCGTTTCGCTTACGGCGCTTTCAATTGTTTATGAGATTTATTCTGACCAGTTGGACAGCGGGGGCGCCGCAAAGGATGTTATGCTTGTTCGTACTACTTTATCACGGCTCACTAATTCGGCTAATGCGCTTCATTTATCAGGAACGGGATCTAGAGCGAGTGTTTTAGTTGAACTTCCAAGCACTATTGTTATGAGTGAGAGTATTATTAGGGGTCCTTCAATTTTTGTGAAGCTTTCAAATGGGAACACGATTTTATCTTCCGCGGATGTTAATTTTTCAGGGGATTTTAAGAAATCAGAAGGGGTTTATGTAACTGGGGGATATTATGCTTCGCTTTATTTTGACGGTAATGCGGTTACTATTAGTTATGAGGATTATGATTTGAGTACTGACACAATTTCTTTTTCAGCAAAGCAGGGCTCTCTTGTGGAAAAAAGCTTTAGTATCCGAAATACTTCTCCATCAACCGCGGCTTTTTGGGTGAGTTCTGATTTTAGCAATTCTCCTTTTGTTACAATGAGTATTGGTTCGGATGATTCTTCTTTTTCACTTTCCTCTGGAGAGGTCAGGGTTGTTGACATAAACTTTTTGATTAGTTCTTCGGCAATGGGGGTGTATTCTGGAAGTATTAATGTAATTGGTTTAGTTAGTAACGGTACTTCTGATTCAAATGTTTCAAAGACTATTGGGGTTTCTGTAGAATCTTTCTTGGAAATAAAATCAGTAATGATTTATCCAAAATCAGCTCAGGTTAATATCCCTGTTGGGGATATGCGGCAAGTTAGGTTTAGCGTGTGTAATACTTCCTCTTCAGACTTTAATGGTGTTTCTTGGGAAAGAGATTCTAATAGAGACGCGAATATGCTTTTGTGGTTTTCTTGGGAGCCGACTGATTCAAATGGCAGTACTATTTCAAGAGTGAAAAATAGTGATTGTAATATTTTTGATTTGAATGTTACTGTTCCTTTTTCAACTCCTTTTGGAAATTATGATTCAAATTTTACTGTTTCGCTTGCTGATGGAAATTATTTTACTTCTTATTTGTATGTGACGGTTTCAAGCTGGCTTTATTATAAGATTTTGTTTTTATCAGGAAAAAGCTCTTTTGATGTAAATGCTTTGTGGGGTTCTTCATTTTTTTCAAGTACAAGCTTTGCTCATGGAGTTATTCCAACGG
>JAPLVQ010000117.1 GCA_026397035.1 Candidatus Iainarchaeum sp. | reverse complement strand
GGTGAAAAAAAAGTTTGGGAGGCGTGTTGGAAAGAACTGTGAAATGAAACTAGCATATTTCGAACTAGTGGTACCTCGTCCTTTTCTCTATCGCTTCAATTCTTGCAATGAATTCTTTTTCCGGATTGTATCCTTGTATTACTAGCTCCCAGCCGTTCTTGATTTTGGAGTGTGTGGCATTAAAAGTTTTCTTAAAAACCACTAAATCAGTTGCTTTATCCTCTAATCGAATGGAGAAATAACCCAAGCCAAAGTCAATGAAAAAAAGCGGTCCTTTTTGTTTAATTCTGTTCTTTAAATCTTCATTCATTTCTTTTGGGTCTTCAGCAAAAATAATATTTGAAGTAGTCAAATCCCCGTGAATTATTCCAATATCATGAAGCTTTCTAATACACTTACCCGCCTCAATACACAATTTTGAATTTTTGTCCAAGACTAACTTTAGCGGATTACCCGGAATAAACTCCATTAAAATTTCAGCATTTTTTTCATCAACACTAATAATTTTCGGGGTATTAACAACGCTGCTTGCGGCGTGCAAGAGCTTTACTTCAGAACGCGTCCTTTCTTTTCGAATCTTTAAATCAAGCAAAGGATTACGATAAGCTTTTGGAACCCGTTTTTTTGAAATCACAGGCAATGAATCAATCACTTTTTTAGAAATAACCGCTTCAGCCCCAATCTTATCCATAAGAAAGAACTAGCTGGAAATTGTTTTAATTACTTCGCATGAAGGGTTTTTACCGGAGAAAAAGTTTTGTTTATTCAAGTGAAAGAAAAAGCTCTACTTATATAAGTTAATACATTTTGGAATGAAAAAATTAGAGTAAGTATTGGTTTAACACTTTTCTTCAAAAAAAGCTTTTATCGGAGTGATTGTTTCGCTCAGGCCTTTTATTGAACCGAGCTGGTTAGGGCGAAGAGCAGAAGCTTCTTGCTGTGAAAGCGAAGAAAGCTCGTCAATAGCATTAGAATAATATTTTGAAGCAAGAGTAATTGAAGTAATAGCATCCTTTACATCTTTTGAAGAACAAGAAACTTTATCCATGCTTATTGTTTGAGAAAGACCCATTGCTTTATTCAAATAGTAAAAAGTCTGTGCGGAAAAAATCTCTGCAGTAAGTATTTTCTCAGAAGAACCACTCGTTTTTGAGCGAAGAAGAGTAATATCGGAAATATATTCCCCCAAAGAAGCAGAGCTAGAAGAAAAACCCCCTACAACAGAATACTTGCTTTGTAATTCTTGAAGCTGGCTTAAAGCATCTCTCTCGGAAACACTTGTGGTGCACCCGAAAAGAAACGTTACTAAAAACAACGCGCTAAATGCAACCAGATAGTTTCTTTTGTTCATTCAAACCAAAGAGAATAACAATATTTGGGTATAAATCTCTTTCCATTAACCAAAAAATACATAATTTTTGGAAAAATAAACAAAAAAGCTTTTTTTAAAAGGGCTATTTGAATTAAGCTTAATTTGTTTAAAAATACTATTTTTCCATCAAAAGCGCCGAAGCGACAACCCGCTCATCCCCCGGATTAGTAATGCCAAGCCAAACGCTTTTTGTGGGAATAAGACGCATTCTAATTTTGCCTGACTTAGTCAATTCCCCAATTTCAACAGGAAGATAACACTCGCTTTTTCTGTCTAAAGGATGAGACAATTTGAAAGAAATCAGCTTCTCTTGAAGAAGATTAAGCGCATTTTTTCTTAAACCAAAAATATTCATGCTAATAAGAGAAGAAGCACTAGCTCCCTTTTCTTCAAGTTTATTAAGTTCAATCCCCAAAATTTCTTTAATACCAAAAACCAAACCATTTTCATCAACAGAAAAAACTCCCCTATTTACTGCACCAATTACTGGCATGCAATTTTTTGGTGCAAAACCAAGCGCACAGGATAAATTTGTATTCTTTGAATCCAAAAGAAAATCTTTGGTTGATTTAAATGACTCTTCTCCATAAATGTCATCCCCATTACAAACACAAAAATCACCTTTGATTACATGAATAGCTGATACGAGTGCATCAACAGTACCCCAAGGTTTATCCCTTTCTTTAGAATTAAATTCCTGTCTGACATATTTTATTGGAATGCCTCTAAATGAATTCCCAAACTTTTCCCTAAAAGGAGCCTCTGTTTTTTCGCCTACAATGAAAACGATTTCATTAAAACCAGCACTAATTGCCTGACTCATAGAAGTCTCAATAAGCGTCTCGCCATTTTTTCCCACAATTTCGAACTGTTTAATTTTTCCACCAAAACGAGAAGAAAGCCCAGCGACCATATAAACAATAGACAAACAAGGAGAGCCTTTTGCTTTGGAATTCTGACTTGAAATTAAATTTTTACTCAAAAAACCACTTCATTTAAAACTAAATTTATTCTAGATTTTAATTTTAATTGCACTCAACTCTTGGATTTGACCAATGGAATAATAGTTAAAGTGTTTATGAATTATTATGGTTCAAGAGTAAAAAGCAAAAAAAGCATAATAATATAATGCTTCACAATTCAACTAATACTTAACCGAACAGAATTAAATGAAAAACTGTTTTGATGGATTTGAGGGTGAATGAAATGTTTCCAGGCGGGGTTAATCCAAAACAAATGGGGCAAATGATGAAACGTTTTGGGATAAAAAACGAAGAAATCAATGCCAAAGAAGTGCTTATTACTTTAAATAATGGGAAAAAACTTCGGATAGAAAACCCGCAAGTACAGAGTATAGAAATGCAGGGAAACAAAACCTACACAATCGCCGGCAAAGTAATTGAAGAAAGCGGAGTTCCAGAAGAAGATATTCAACTAGTTGCAGAACAAGCTAATGTTTCAAAAGAAGAAGCAAAAAGCGCGCTAGAAGAAAATAATGGGGATATTGCAGCTGCAATACTAAGTTTGAAAAAATAATCCCAAAACTTGCTTAGCAATTAAGGGTGAATTTACTAGAGTTATTTAAATGGGTTAATTGTTTTGACTCCAAGCTTAGTAAAGTCCTTTGTATTTTCAGTTATTATCGTTTCAACGTAATTTCTTTTCATTACTGAAACAATTGATGCATCCCAAAACAAGTTCTGATTTCCGCCGCACAATTCAATTGCGGATTTTGTGTCGAAAAAGTCATCCTGAATTATGACAAACTTTGAAACAAATGATTCGATGAATTCAATGATTGTTTTTGCATCAATTATCTTTTTTGTAAGACAATTGTCGGCAAACTCACGAATTGACTGTGCAGACAAAAAAAGCTTTTGGTCATTAATTTCTTCAAAAAAAAGTATTGCTTTATTGTGCTTTTCAAAATCTTTTTTGTCAGCAAGGTAAACAAGTAAATTAGTGTCCACTAGTAATTTTTCGTATTCTCTCAGAGTATACTTCATTTCTGTCAAATTTTCCATCTCCTTCTCCAGCTTTATTCCTTGCGAGCCAAATTAATCTCTTATGCGCAGCTTCTCTTTTTATTTCCTCATCAGCGAGGTCAATTCCCTTCTCTACTATTGCTGAAAGAGCACCTTTCTTACTTGCAAATTCGTTCATAGCCAAATCCCTTAGTTTCTTGTTGTGTTCCTTACTTATTGAAAGCACTATTTGAACCATACAAACCAATATACTTGCATATAATTATACATATAATTATATCCTTTGGGAAAGTTTAGAGTCTTGAGCGAGAGAACCCTTACCGTGCTTTAGCACGGAGATGAATCACAGCGCAGTGGTAAGGGGTTGTTAAGGGGAGCAGCCAG